>NZ_JAZGJN010000278.1:0-74146 GCF_038085095.1 Photorhabdus sp. P32
TTCACCAATTAATCGCCATCAATGACGACACCGGCGAATGCTGGGAATTTTACAATATGCCTGGGCATCAGAAGATCATGTAATGTATTGAGGAAAAATTATGAAAACCGGACTCCGCTTTACCTGCACTATCGGCAACCTGGAAGCCAAAACTTTTGCCGTGGTTGATTTTACGTTAGATGAGGCGCTTTCATCGTTATTTACCCTGTCTCTGACGTTAGCGGCACCTCGTTCAGATATTGATACCGATACCCTCCTGCTCCAAACCGCGCGGTTCACCGTCACCCGTGACGATATTCTGCAACGCGAAGTGACAGGATTGGTTGAAAGCGCGGTTGTTGGAACCACAAACCGGCATCAAACCCAGTATCACCTGACAGTCAGGCCAGAAATGTGGCTTCTGACACTCGATCAGGACAGCCGTATTTATCACCAAATTAGCATTCCCGATATTTTACAAAGCCTCCTGAAACAGAAGCAACTCCGGGCCAATATACATTTGAATAACCCACACTCAACACGGGAATATGTCACCATGAAAAGGGAATCATCCTATGATTTCTTTACCCGCCTGGCGGCTGAGGAGGGGATGTTCTTCTGGTTCGCCGATGACGGGCTCCATCTGAGTGATAGCCACCTGAACATGAGAGCGCCGGATACACTGATCTACAACCCGGACATTACCAGCGCAGTAGAAGAAAATGTTATCTACAAATGGCTGTTTGGCTCCCACATGCGCCCTGAATCCACCACCCAAAAAGACAGAAATTACCACAATCCCAATTACGCTTTACGACACAATGCAACAGATTTTGCGGCAGAAAACGACACACTATTTCATATTTTCGAAAGTTACGGGCGTTTTCAGAAAGACAAAGAGGCCATTCCGTTTATCCAATACCGGCTGGAAGCCCTGCGTGCTGATAGCAAATCAGGGATAGCGAACAGTAACTGTATCCGATTAATGCCGGGCAGAATCTTCACATTAACCAACCACCCGATTGACGCCATGAATGACCGCTGGCAAGTCATCTCTTCTCAACATACAGGGCATGTCCCTGCGGTTTTAGGCGACGGCGGAACCGGCACTACCCTGAATTCACAAACCCGGTTTATACCAGGCCGCAACGATTGGCGTCCGCCATACCGCTATAAACCACTGGCTGACGGCGATGAAATCGCAACAGTTGTTGGACCGGGCACTGAGGAAATTTACGTCAATAAAGATGGGGCGGTTCGCGTTCACTTTCACTGGAACCGTTATGACGCGCCTGACGACCGGGCTTCTTGCTGGGTGCGGGTTGCACAAGGGTGGAATGGCAACGGATTTGGTTTTCTGGCAACGCCGCGAGTCGGTCAGGAAGTGATTATCTCCTATCTCAACGGCGATATTGACCGGCCTATTATCACCGGATGCACTTACAACGGCCTTAACCGCCCGCCGCTGAATTTACCCGCGGAAAAGACGCGCACCACGTTCAGAACCAAAACACATAAAGGTAATGGTTTTAACGAACTGCGTTTTGAGGATGAAAAAGAGCGGGAAGAGATTTATATCCACGCTCAACGTAACCAACTGATCCAAATTAACCACGATAAGACACAACAAATAGAGCACGACGAAAGCCACACGGTCATGAATGATCGTCGGCACAAAATCGGCAATGATGAATTTATCCGCATCATGAATGAACAACACATTCAAGTGGATAAAAATCAGTTCGAAACCATTGAGAAAGACAAAGTTACGCGGATCAACAATAGCTGGAAGGAAGAGATCTACGCTTCTCATTTCCAACAAATTGGTGAAAACAAACAGAGTGATATCAAAGGCAATTACCAGATAAATGTCGTTAAAGGCATTCACTCACACACCAAAATACATACCCTGCAAGCCAGTGATACCGTGATCCTCAGAGGTAAGGCAGGAAGTATCACGCTGGATGCTCAAGGCATCACACTAAACGGCAACATCTTTTTGAAAGGCCCGGTGGTAGTGCAAGGTGGCAGCGCCGGCACCGTGCCAACATTGACCGGCGCAGCCAATGAAGGACAGCCCATTGCTCAGGATTGCAGAGGAAAGGCTGATGCACAAAAGGAAACATCAGAGTGAAAACGCTATCTTCGTTTGATCTAGCTCACTACTGGGTTGCCACTTGCACCTACCAAGCGATAGGCAATGAAAAACATCCTGCCGGACAATATTCAGCCAAAGCATTAATTCATGCTCCGACTGAATATGAGGCATTTACAAATCTATGCAACTACGTGATCGGTTTTGGAATAACAAACGGCCAATACCAAGACATCATTGCCTTACAAACTTACCTGATGGAAAGCGCTAACCCCGAATTACGGTTAATACGCTATATCCGACAGATAAGTGATCAGCAGCCCGTCATACTGGTACAACGGGAAGATATTGACTCTCCACGGCCTGCCATTCGTGGCGATTTAATATTGACGCCAACCACTGATATGCCGGTTTATGAAGATAATGAACATCTCTACGCGGTCATTGACGCGGCAGTATATCAACAGGCAGGACGATTTATCATTCCTGATCTGTCCGCTTCCTCTTTACATTGGCAAGGACTGTTTCAGGGAGAAACTCGAGTTTCACTGGAAGATAGCGCCCCTTATCTGGTTGAACTGTATAAAGACAGTAGTAATCAGCCAGAATTACAACGATACATTATGAATGCCGATAACCGGGCAGAGCTGAGCGTGTTTATCCAAAGCGAACAACCTTTTGAAACAGTGTTAAATCATCTGCGTAAGTTCACCTATTTAAAAAATGAGCTGACTCAAGAGTGGGCATTTTTCCGTTTCTATCATCCCAACACACTGACGACTCTGCTTAATACTCTATCCGACGGGCCATTAGCCCATTTTATGCAGGGGATCAATTCAATATGGTTCTATGGTGATAAACCCGATACCCACCACATTATCACCATCACGGAAAACATTCGGCAGGCAAAACCTGCGCCTGTCACGCTCAATCACCAATTGTGTGAACTGTTTGAGCAACAAACGCAACAACGCCATGTACTTAAAACCATTGACTTTATTAAGGAAAATCTAACTGAACGCTGTCAGGTGAATAAAAACACCCTGCCTGCTTTTGTTTTGCAGCAGACTAATCAGGCTTATCTGCAAGGACTGACGCAACAGCGAGCCATACTCTATTACGTTGCCGCCAGGTGTTTAATGCCAAACGATGAAGTTCACTGGCAACAACTTTGGGACTCAGCCTGCTCGCAAACAGAAACACAGGAAATACGGGCACATTCACTTTTCAAACAATGCGACACACTAACAACCAAGGAAATATTATGACCACCAACATTCAGGAACGCTTTGACAAATTAATAGAAAAAGCTTACGAACTGTTCCCGCAAAATCTTGAGGTAGATAATTATATGCAGCCCTGTGACTGCAACATTAAACCGATTTACCCGGTTCGTTATGCTTATGTGAACTTTTTCGGCAAAGAACTCGAAAAACCAGAAGCGCCCCCGGATATCCACACCCTGATGTTCTCCTCGTCACTCCAGCAAACCAAAGGCTATGCCGCCCGCCTGCTGCGTCCCGGCTGGATATACATCAAGGAAGAAGATCCGCTTACTACCCGAGGCAGCAAAGCCCGCGGTTATCTGCACATCTTTAAATATTGCGTATCAGAAAGAGAGATTAACGGCAAAAAGCAGCGGGTGGAGAAATTTAAAAAGTACATGTTTCTCAACCGCAAAGACGCCAGTGAAGGACTCATCCCTGAACCCGGCATTCGGGGCGAGGGGCATCCATTCCTGTTTGTCGCCAAAGATGTCATCAATATCAGTATCGCTTACAGTGAACACCCGTGGCACTCCTCCGTACTGGCTAAGATTGACAACAGTCTTGAACTGCGGCAGAAAACCATGCAATTCATCAACCTCGAACAGGAGCAGTCCCCCTTTGCGGTTAACGCCTCAGAAAAGTATTTTCGAAAACTGATTGTCGATTACAAAATCCGGCAGGAGCAGTTTGCCAACATCAAGGCCACCATTGAAAAAGACATCAATGAACTGGATCTGGCTGACGTCGGGATTGATACACTGACCACTCAGGGCAGCTACGAGATGGATGCCGACGTGATTATCAAGCGAATCAACAGTTATCTGCACCTGGATGAACAGGCGCGGATTGTGATCCTGCATGACCCGGTAGGCCGTCAGCGGGATATTGTGGAAGCCTACTCTATCCTGAATTTGTGGCAACAGAGCTATAACGCCTCCAACATCTACCCACTGACCATCGGCTTCTATGTCGAAAATCTCAAAGCCACCAAAAACCCGGAGCTGAAAAAGAAAATAGATGACAGTATCCATCAGGAACGCTGGGAAAATGACTGGCCGAAACTGAAAAAAGTCACTGAAGATTTTGAAGCGCGTCAGGCCATGTTTATGAAACTGTTCGAAGCCTTTGCGGATAACCCGGACCTCAGTTATCAAGTCGGCGGGCTGAAAAATTATTTTCACTACTTCTTTTCACTGCAAGATGAAAAAGAGACGCTGGAAGAAGAGGATGCGCTGGAGTTCCAGTTTTTCAGTGAAATACTCTCCGGCCTGCTCGGCAATCTGCAATCCTCCCTGCCCGGCCAGCAGGTGCTGGCGAAGCTGGCAGCTAAAGAGTCGGACAGCAACGGGGATGGCAACTTCTGGCGCACCATTACCACCGGAGTTGTCACCGTACTGAATAACGACAAAGTCAAATCTCCGCTACTTAAAGGCCCGTTTATTCGTGGCGTCGATAATATTCTGCTGGGGATGGGGACATTTCTGGCAACCGTCTGCGCCTATACCCAGCAGGCGATTTATCAGGGTTCAAGTTATGTCCGTCAGCTTCCCCAGAAAGCGATTGACCAGATAACCCAACAACTGGTTCCGGCCCTGTTGTCCACGTTGGGAGTAGTGATTGAACCGGATGGCAGAGTGGCACTCAGCGAACAGAGCTATCAGGAAGTGCTGAGACGGCTGGAATCGAAAACGAATCGCCACCTCCCTGACCCGGCAGTGCGTCAACAGGCTATCGGGGAACGGATGATTAACTGGAGTAAACGTCTGGAATCACTTGGCAATAAACCGGTGATAACCCTGCCTGAGGTTAAAACCAGTGTGGACTCTCCGGTTCAGCTTTTTACTTTAGACGGGGCTGGCAAACCTTCCCTTGGTTTACTGTTTGATTCTTCACTGACCGGTGTCAGCCTGTTTCTGAATGCATTCACCCTGTCCGATGTGCTCATGCAGACAGAATATGCCCGCAACAACCCTTTACAACCCGGACCTACCTATATGAATCTGTTGCGCTTTAGCACCGCAGTGATTGGGATGAGTGCCGATTTGACCTCCATCGGTTCGACATTAGCCAGCAAAGTAAACTCACCCATAGTCAAGGCGCTGATGAGCGGGATAAAAGTGCCTGCCGTCAATATCGCAATGGTCAATCAATTCTCCCGTGTTGCCGGTAGCGTGGCAGGCTATTTAGGGGCAATTATCTCCTTCTATGATGCGAGTAACGCTTTCAAAGTGGGTAATAACATGGAAGGTTATGGACTGGTAGCGATAGGGGCAGGCTCTATTATTCTGACAACAGTAGGATTAATATTTCTTGCCGTTGGCTCTGTACTGACAGCGGGACTATTAGCATGGCTGGCAGCAGGTACCAGTTTGCTTATCGGTGGTAGCATTGTACAAGCCAGCAGTGCCTGGTCAGATTTAGAGAAAGTACTGAATAATTGTTTCTGGGGAGTGGGAAAGAAATATGCTTTTTGGCCAGTGGATGAACGACCAACTATCTCAAATCAATTACAAGATGCTAGGGAAATGAGCGATTCCATTAATAACGCTTTTCTTATAGAGAACCAAGAATTTTTAAATCTCTTTATTCAGCCACAACTGAAAATACATCAGGGATTTGGCGTCACTACCTATCGTTTCACTTTGCCTGCTTTTCAGATAAGCCTCTCAAATATTCGCGGTATCTTTGTGACTCCACCGAAAACCTCCTACTGGGGAGAAAAAATCGATTATATTGAGATTAACCGTCAAAAATATACTCTCGATACCTTTCGTAATACCAAATTTAAGGAAGCCAAAGCACAGGCCAAACTTACCCTGAATGGCGATACCGCAACACTGGAGGTAGTAATTACCGAAACGAAGGGCGTTTTCCCCAAGAATAGTGAACTGTACTGGTATTATGAACAATCAGAAAGCGTCATCGCCCCTATGCGTTATCTCTGGGGAGAAAAACCCATAGCAGAAAATACCATTAAGGGTAGTTTTGACGGGGAGCGTACACTATGAAACAACGATTAAAACATTTACTTAAAAAATGGTTTCCTACTATTCATCCAATGCCAGCCAAGAGGTTGGCTCGATGGGAAAAAGAAATCTTGGCGGTACCTCCGGATATTAAAAACGAGGAAACCATTAAGCATGTGGAAATATTGGATTGTCTTAATGATAAGGAGTGCTGGGTTAGAAATCCCCAGCGTCGCTTCCGAAATATCACCTTAATCCCAGTAACATTAGGAATTATCAGTAGCTTGGTGTTAAGCGTTAACGATTTTATAGAATCAAGAAAAAAAAATGAGGAAGCTATACATCGATGGGTTGGTTATGCTAAAAAGAAATATGGTGAAGAATTCTACCTGCGTAATGATCTACCAGCGGATATGGAAGATGTACGTTATATCGGCAATGATAAAGAAATTTCACTAAGAAAATATTTGTATTACCGTTATACCTACTACCCCAGTAGCCCCCAACTTCTGATAATTGATATAAGTTTCCTTCTGCTCTATTTATTGATTATTCCACCCTTTGTCTATTGTGTATTTTTCTGGCAGAGTCAAGCTCCATTAATTATCGATCGCGAACGGCAAATCTTTTACACCTGGTATAAAGGTAAAGCTTATGCTGCCCGTTATCCACAATTAGGTATGGTAGAAAAAACTAATATCCTGTATCTCAAAATCTACGGATTGGATGAAAATAATAATC
This sequence comes from Photorhabdus sp. P32, assembly GCF_038085095.1. Taxonomy (NCBI): domain Bacteria; kingdom Pseudomonadati; phylum Pseudomonadota; class Gammaproteobacteria; order Enterobacterales; family Morganellaceae; genus Photorhabdus; species Photorhabdus sp. P32. The sequence goes on from NZ_JAZGJN010000278.1 coordinate 7,050, forward strand.
TCATCGGACGTGGCTTTATCCCTAATATCACCAGTTACACCTTTGCTGCCTTAAGCAATGGCAATGATAAAGGACTAGCAGTCGCTTTTATGGTGAAATTTTTATTAAATGGCAAAGAAGCGGTCAGCAAAGTGGATTATAAACGCCGTGAGCCGCTTATCTGGTGGAGTAAAGATAAAAGACCTGAGGATTTAGAAGCTCAAATTCCATTGATTTTGGCAGAATTGGATCGCTTAGGTCCCCCTGATGAAGATCTTTCCGAATGAAGCAACGATTAAAACATTTACTAAAAAAATGGTTTCCTACTATACATCCATTGCCAGCCAAACGGCTGGCCCGTTGGGAAAAAGAAATTCTGGCGGTACCACCGGATATTAAGAATGCAGAAACCATTAAACATGTGGAAATACTAGACTACCTTAATAATAAGGAATGTCATATCCGTAATACCCAACGCCGCGCTCGGAGTATTGCCTTGATCCCGGTAACACTAGGACTAATTACCAGTCTGCTATTAACAGTAAATGATTTTATAAAAGAACGAAGAAGTGCTGAAAATAATCTTCATGATTGGATCGAGTTAGTAAAGGAAAAATATGGAGAAGAATTTTATCTACGCAATGATTTACCCGATTATATGGAAGATGCTCGTTATATTGGTAACGATAAAGAGATCTCTCTGAAAAAATATCTTCACTATCGCTATACCTTTTACCCAAGTAGTTCCCGGCTTCTCATAATTGATATAAGTTTCCTATTGCTCTATCTACTGATTATTCCACCTTTCTTATGGGCCATATTTTTTTTACGCCGTCAGGCACCATTAATTATCGACCGTGAACGGCAAATTTTTTACACCTGGTATAAAGGTAAAGCCTATGCCGCTCGTTATCCACAATTAGGTATGGTAGAAAAAACTAATATTTTGTATCTCAAAGTCTACGGACTGGATGAAAATAATAACCTTATCGGACGTGGCTTTATCCCTAACGTCAGCAGTTATACTTTTGCTTTCTTAAGCAGCGGCAATGATAAAGCGCTGGCAGTGGCCTTTATGGTGAAGTTTTTATTAAAAGGCAAAGAAGCGGTCAGCAAAGTGGATTATAAACGCCGTGAGCCGCTTATCTGGTGGAGTAAAGATAAAAGACCTGCGGATTTAGAAGCTCAAATTCCGTTGATTTTGGCAGAATTGGATCGCTTAGGTCCTCCTGATGAAGATCTTTCCGAATGAAGCAACGATTAAAAAACTTACTTAAAAAATGGTTTCCCACCATCCACCCGCTGCCAGCCAAACGGCTGGCCCGTTGGGAAAAAGAAATTCTGGCGGTACCGCCGGATATTAAGGATAAAGAAACTATTAAGCACGTTGAAATATTGGACTACCTTGATAATAAGGAATGCCGTATTCGTAACACTCAACGCCGTGCCCGGAGTATTACCTTAATCCCGGTTACATTGGGGATAATTACCAGCATGCTATTGACAGTAAATGATTTTATAAAAGAACGAAAAAGCAATGAATCAGAGATTTATCGATGGGTAGATGTAGCTAAAAAGGAGTATGGTGAAAAATTTTATCTACGTGATGACTTACCTGACTATTTGAACGGTATGAACTACATTGGGAATGATAAAGATCTTTCTCTGAGAAAGTACTTACATTATCGATATAACTATTATCGATATAGCGACTACCTTTTTAAAGTCGATATAGGTTTCCTACTGCTCTATCTGTTAATTATTCCACCTTTCGTGTGGGCCGTATTTTTTTCGCGTCGTCAGGCACCATTAATTATCGATCGCGAACGGCAGATTTTTTACACTTGGTATAAAGGTAAAGCCTATGCCGCTCGTTATCCACAAGTCGGCATGGCAGAAAAAACTAATATCTTTTTCCTCAAAGTCTACGGGCTGGATGAAAATAATAACCTTATCGGGCGGGGTTTTATCCCTAACGTCAGCAGTTATTCTTTTGCTTTCTTAAGCAGCGGCAATGATAAGGGACTGGCAGTCGCCTTTATGGTGAAATTTTTATTAAATGGCAAAGAAGCGGTTAGCAAAGTGGATTATAAACGCCGTGAGCCGCTTATCTGGTGGAGTAAAGATAAAAGGCCCGCCGATTTAGAAGCCCAAATTCCGTTGATTTTGGCAGAATTGGATCGCTTAGGTCCCCCTGATGAAGATCTTTCCGAATGAAACAACGATTAAAACATTTACTCAAAAAATGGTTTCCCACCATCCACCCGCTGCCAGCCAAACGGCTGGCCCGTTGGGAAAAAGAAATTCTGGCAGTACCGCCAGATATTAAGGATAAAGAAACCATCAAACATGTGGAAATACTGGATTCCCTTAATAATAGGGAGTGCCATATCCGCAACCCACAGCGCCGTTTTAGAAGTATTACCTTAATCCCAGTTACATTAGGGATTATTAGCAGCCTTATCCTAAATATCAACGGATTTATCGAAGATCGTAAAAATGATGAAGCAGGAATCCATAGTTGGATCGCATTGGTAAAGAAAAAGTATGGTGAAGAATTTTATCTGCGCAATGATTTACCAAATCATATGGAAGATGCCCGTTATATCGGTAATGATAAAGAAATCTCCCTAAGAAAATATTTACATTACCGTTATAATTATTATCGGCACAGCGACTCTTTTTTGAAAATTGATATAAGTTTCCTGCTATTCTATCTATTAATTATCCCTCCCTTTGTTTATTGTGTATTTTTCTGGCAGAGCCAAGCGCCATTAATTATTGATCGAGAACGACAAATTTTTTACACCTGGTACAAAGGTAAAGCCTATGCCGCCCGTTACCCACAATTAGGTATGGTAGAAAAAACTAATATTCTGTATCTCAAAGTGTACGGATTGGATGAAAATAATAACCTTATCGGGCGTGGCTTTATCCCTAATATCACCAGTTATACTTTTGCCGCTTTAAGCAACGGTAATGATAAAGCGCTGGCAGTGGCCTTTATGGTGAAATTTTTATTAAATGGCAAAGAAGCGGTCAGCAAAGTGGATTATAAACGCCGTGAGCCGCTTATCTGGTGGAGTAAAGATAAAAGACCTACGGATTTAGAAGCCCAAATTCCGTTGATTTTAGCAGAATTGGATCGCTTAGGTCCCCCTGATGAAGATCTTTCCGAATGAAGCAACGATTAAAACATTTACTTAAAAAATGGTTTCCCACCATCCACCCATTGCCAGCCAAACGGCTGGTACGCTGGGAAAAAGAAATTCTAGCGGTACCTCCGGATATTAAAAACGAGGAAACCATTAAGCATGTGGAAATATTGGATTGCCTTAATGATAAGGAGTGCTGGGTTAGAAATCCCCAGCGCCGTTTTAGGAGTATTAATCTAATTCCAGTTACATTAGGGATTATTAGTAGCCTTATTCTAAATATTAACGGATTTATCGAAGACCGTAAAAATGATGAAGCTGGAATCCATCAGTGGATCAATTTAGTCAAAGAGGAATATGGTGACAAATTTTATCTACGCGATGACTTACCCGATTATATGGAAAATGCTCGCTATATTGGTAACGATAAAAAAATCTCCCTAAGAAAATATTTACATTACCGTTATAATTATTATCGACACAGCGACTCTTTTTTGAAAATTGATATAAGTTTCCTGCTATTCTATCTATTAATTATCCCTCCCTTTGTCTATTGTGTATTTTTCTGGCAGAGTCAAGCGCCATTAATTATCGATCGCGAACGGCAAATCTTTTACACCTGGTATAAAGGTAAAGCCTATGCCGCCCGTTATCCACAAGTCGGCATGGCCGAAAAAACTAACATTTTTTTCCTCAAAGTCTATGGACTAGATGAAAATAATAACCTTATCGGGCGGGGTTTTATCCCTAACGTCAGCAGTTATTCTTTTGCTTTCTTAAGCAGCGGCAGTGATAAAGCGCTGGCAGTCGCCTTTATGGTGAAATTTTTATTAAATGGCAAAGAGGCGGTCAGCAAAGTGGATTATAAACGCCGTGAACCGCTTATTTGGTGGAGTAAAGATAAAAGACCTGCGGATTTAGAAGCCAAAATTCCGTTAATTTTAGCAGAATTGGATCGCTTAGGTCCCCCTGATGAAGATCTTTCCGAATGAAACAACGATTAGAAAATTTACTCAAAAAATGGTTTCCCACCATCCACCCATTGCCAGCCAAACGGCTGGCCCGTTGGGAAAAAGAAATTCTGGCGGTACCTCCGGATATTAAAAATGAGGAAACCATTAAGCATGTGGAAATATTGGATTGCCTTAATGATAAGGAGTGCTGGGTTAGAAATCCCCAGCGCCGTCTTAGGAGCATAAACCTGATTCCTGTAACTCTGGGGATTATTAGCAGTTTGGTATTAAACGTTAACAATTTTATCGAAGAACGAAAGAGTAATGAATCAGAAATTTATCGATGGGTTAATATAGCTAAAAAGGAATATGGCGAGAAATTTTACTTACGTGATGATTTACCAGACTATCTGAAAGATACACGTTATATTGGTAATGATAAAGAAATTTCACTAAGAAAATATTTATATTATAGATATACCTTTTATCCAAGTAGTTCCCGACTTATCAAAATTGATATAGGTTTCTTATTGTTATATTTACTAATTATTCCACCTTTTGTATGGGCCGTATTTTTTTACGCCGTCAGGCACCATTAATTATTGATCGCGAACGGCAGATTTTTTACACCTGGTATAAAGGTAAAGCCTATGCCGCTCGCTATCCACAAGTCGGCATGGCAGAAAAAACTAATATCTTTTTCCTCAAAGTCTATGGCCTGGATGAAAATAATAACCTTATCGGACGGGGTTTTATCCCTAACGTCAGCAGCTATTCTTTTGCTTTCTTAAGCAGTGGCAATGATAAGGGACTGGCAGTCGCCTTTATGGTGAAATTTTTATTAAATGGCAAAGAAGCGGTCAGCAAAGTGGATTATAAACGCCGTGAGCCGCTTATCTGGTGGAGTAAAGATAAAAGACCTGCGGATTTAGAAGCTCAAATTCCGTTGATTTTGGCAGAATTGGATCGCTTAGGTCCCCCTGATGAAGATCTTTCCGAATGAAACAACGATTAGAAAATTTACTCAAAAAATGGTTTCCTACTATTCATCCATTGCCAGCCAAGCGGCTGACTCGATGGGAAAAAGAAATTCTGGCTGCACCACCGGATATTAAGAATGCAGAAACCATTAAACATGTGGAAACATTGGACTATCTTGATGATAAGGAATGTCATATTCGCAATCCACAACGCCGTTTTAGGAACATTACTCTAATTCCTGTTACACTAGGACTAATTACCAGTCTAGTGTTAACTGTGAATGACTTTATAAAAGAACGAAAAGATACTGAATCAGATATTCATTCCTGGGTAGATCTAGTAAAAGAAAAGTATGGAGAAAATTTTTATCTGAGTGACGATTTACCAGATTATATGGAAAATGCCCGTTATATTGGTAATGATAAAGAAATCTCACTAAGGAAGTATTTATATTATCGTTATACCTTTTACCCAAGCAGCACTCGATTGCTCATCATTGATATAAGTTTCCTTCTGCTCTATCTATTGATTATTCCACCCTTTGTTTATTGTGTATTTTTCTGGCAGAGTCAAGCGCCATTAATTATTGATCGCGAACGACAAATCTTTTACACCTGGTATAAAGGTAAAGCCTATGCCGCCCGTTATCCACAAGTCGGCATGGCAGAAAAAACTAATATCTTTTTCCTCAAAGTCTATGGCCTGGATGAAAATAATAACCTTATCGGGCGGGGTTTTATCCCCAACGTCAGCAGCTATTCTTTTGCTTTCTTAAGCAGCGGCAATGATAAAGCGCTGGCAGTCGCCTTTATGGTGAAGTTTTTATTAAATGGCAAAGAGGCAGTCAGCAAAGTAGATTATAAACGTCGTGAGCCGCTTATTTGGTGGAGTAAAGATAAAAAGCCCGCCGATTTAGAAGCTCAAATTCCGTTGATTTTGGCAGAATTGGATCGCTTAGGTCCTCCTGATGAAGAAGAAAATTAATAAAAAAACAGCGCCAATAGCGCTGCAATTACAGTGGATAATAAATTAAACCTGATATATTTTGCACAAATAGTGGGAAACTGCATCATCAGCGTTTGAGCCAATCACTTCCATATCTGGCAGGATATCTTTCAAGCGCTGGTGAGCATCCTGCATAATACAGCCCTTACCTGCTACCGTTAGCATTTCAAAGTCATTCATGCCATCGCCAAAAGCAATACAGTCACTCAGTTTATAACCCATAGATTGGGCTACCCGTTCAAGTGCATGACCTTTCGACACTCCACCCGCCATAACTTCCAGACAATTGCGCAACGAGAAACTCACATTGACTCTATCACCCCAACGCGCTTTGATTTTCTCTTCCAACGTAACCAATAGATCATGATCTTGGCAGGTAAAATAAACTTTACATACATCATCGGTTTTAAAGTTGTCACGCTCAAAAAGTTGATAATGAAACACTGATTCCTGAAAAAACTCTTTCTGCTCAGGGCATTCACGATTCATATACCAGTGATCATGGCAATAATAATTCGTCAGAATATCAGCGTTATCAAACTCCATTAAACACAAATCACGCACAATCTCAGGATCAACATTGTGACTGAAAACCAGTTCACCCATAGCATTGTGTACCCGAGCGCCATTGGAAGTAATCATATAGGCATCAATACCAAGAACATCTCGGATTTGCGCTACATCTACATGATGACGACCAGTAGCAAAAATAAAATTAATGCCTTTATTGGTCAGTAAATTAAGGGTTTCCTTGGTGTAAGAAGTTAATTTGTGATCAGGAGATAGCAAAGTGCCATCTAAATCTGAAGCAACAATGTAATACATAGTTATCATTCCTATAATTGAATCAATTCTGGTCAAAAAAATCACAAATGGCGTTGAGTGCCTGGCTACGTAATTTATCTTTTTCAAACAGGATCTCATGATGCGCCCCTTGAATAATCAAAGGTGACCGTTCTTCAATGAAAGCCCTCTCTTTGTTACGTGATTCACAAAAAGCCCGTATTTTTTGATTATTAACGACTTTATCCTCACTGGCTTTTAAGATCATCAACGGTGTCTCAATTTCTCCGGCTTTTTTTATCAACATATCGCCAACCCACATACTTTCCCTCATCCAGTGATATGTTGGGCCGCCTATGCGTAATTCCGGGTAATCCGCGCAATAACGGAGGTAACGGTTATAACGCTCATAACTGTGTGTCAGAAGGTTTATTAAATAAGGCAATGGACGCCATTTTCCGGTTAATATCGCATAATCATTACGCACATCTGACCGCTTTTCTGCCCGGTTTACCAGGAAAGTCGCCAACCAACGCGGCATAGGAAAGTTAATACCAAACATAGGAGCACAAAGGGCTGCCGCATCAAACACCTGGCTGTGACGTAATAAAAATCCCCCTAATATTGCCGCTCCCATTGAATGAGCTAACGCATAACAGTGAGAATAATGACGAGGAAGAATTTCTCTTTCTATTAATATTTCAACGTCATCAATATAATCATCAAATTTTTCTACATGCCCCTTTTGTGGATCTGCAAGCATTCTGCTGGATCGCCCCTGCCCACGATGATCAATAATAAAAACGTCGTAGCCAAGGTGATAAAAATCATATGCCACTTCCGAGTATTTGACATAACTTTCACTACGGCCAGGAAAGATAACAACCGCTCTACAATTTTTTACTGTCGTACAAAAATGGACATAACGTATCAGTACATTATCGACCCCAATAAATTCGCACTCTTCCCTGACTTGCCAAAAATCTAACAGAGGCCCGTTGGCAAAAGCAGAGAACTGTGTCTCACGATTAAGCCAACTTTGTTTCAACATTTCTGGCGTCATAAGTTACCCTCAGACTAGCCAAACTCCTCTAGATGTTCACTAATTAAAGCCATAAAGACGTTACCAAAACGTTCCAGTTTCCGTTGCCCTACTCCATTGATTAATAACAATTCATCAGCCGTAACCGGGCATTGCTCCGCCATTTCAATTAGCGTGACATCGTTAAATACAACAAAAGGCGGGATATTTTCTTCATCAGCAATGGATTTCCGTAACTTACGTAGCTTGGCAAATAGTTTGCGATCATAATTACCGCTATACGATTTACTCTGCTGAGTGCGCCCTTTTAGGCTCTGAATTCGTGGAACAGCCAGTTTTAGCGAAACTTCGCCACGCAATATTGGGCGTGCCGCTTCTGTTAATTGTAATGCAGAATAATTGGCGATGTTTTGACTGATAAAGCCTAAATGAATAAGCTGCCGTAATACACTCATCCAGTGTTCCTGACTTTGATCTTTACCAATACCATAAACCGGCAAATTATCATGTCTCATATCACGGATACGCTGATTATTCGCGCCTCTGAGTACTTCAACAACATAGCCGATACCAAAACGCTGCCCAACCCGGTAAATACAAGAGAGCGCTTTTTGGGCATCCACCAAGCCATCATAATTTTTCGGTGGATCAAGGCAGATATCACAGTTACCACAAAGGGTTTGTTTACTTTCACCAAAGTAGTTTAATAACACCAAGCGACGGCAAGTTTGCGCTTCGGCAAAAGCCCCCATCGCATTGAGCTTATGTCGCTCAATATCCTGCTGTGTACCCGCTTCTTTCTCTTCCAGACAACGGCGAAGCCATACCATATCCGCAGGATCATAAAACAGCACCGCTTCCGCCGGCAGACCATCACGCCCAGCACGTCCCGTTTCCTGATAATAGGATTCGATATTACGTGGAATATTAAAATGCACCACAAACCGAACATTGGGTTTATTAATTCCCATTCCAAATGCCACGGTTGCCACCACCACCTGCAAATCATCACGCTGAAATGCGTCCTGCACCCGTGCACGCTGACTGTTATCCAACCCGGCATGGTACGGCGCAACACTCAAGCCACGTTTTTGTAAACGCTCTGATATTTCTTCAACTTTGTTGCGACTGTTGCAGTAAACAATGCCACTTTTACCTTTCTGACCGCGAATAAATAGCCACAGTTGATCTAATGGTTTGTATTTTTCTATCAAGGTATAACGGATATTGGGGCGGTCAAAACTGCTGATATGGATAAGTGGATTATGAAGATTTAGTAGTCGGACAATATCATTGCGGGTCGTTTCATCAGCGGTGGCCGTCAACGCAATGACAGGTAATGTCGGAAAGCGTTGCCTGAGCTGCCCCAACGCCCGATATTCCGGCCGGAAATCATGGCCCCATTGTGAAATACAGTGAGCTTCATCCACAGCCAACATTGCCGGTTGCCATTCCAGAAGCTGTTCAAGGAAGTTATCCATCATCAAGCGTTCAGGGGCGATATACAGCAATTTAATCATTCCCTGACGGCAACGCCGGATCACATCAATCTGCTGTTCACGGGCCTGAGTTGAATTCAAGCAATCTGCCGCAACGCCATTTGCCCGCAGTTGATCCACCTGATCTTTCATTAAAGAGATCAGCGGGGAAACAACCAAAGTCACCCCTTCCTGTACCAGCGCCGGAATTTGGTAACACAATGATTTACCGCCGCCAGTCGGCATAATGACCAGACAGTCACGCCCTTCCAGAATGGTATTGATAACTTGTTGCTGGCCTGGCCGGAATTGCAAATAACCAAAGGTTTTCCGCAATACCTGCTCTGTCAGTGATATCGAATTAATGACCTCTGCGGTAGACACGCTTTTCCTCAACCATGTTAAAAAATCACAGACGCCATCCAAAACGCCTGTGCATTATGCTATCTCACTCTCGAAATAATTACAGCATGTCATTGAACATCATCTCGGATAAAAGCAGGTTTTGTTAAAGGTTATAGCCGTTCAAAAATTCTCCCCACAATTCATCTTTCTCACTCCAATGCAGTGCCATAACGCCACATTTTTGACTGCTATTTAAACAAAACCAGAGTAAATCCTTACACTTACACAGTTGTTAATGATAATAATTTGTATTAATGTTATCAAAATTGAATACCTCAAAAGTCACCTGTCTAAGAGAACCGGAATGAATACCTGGAAAAAGGATGCTTATATTCAAAAATTTTAGAATTAAGCGTACCGATTTGTTTCCAGCGTATAGCGACTATGTTGGATATGATTTTTGATTATGAATAGGGATTGTTATCACCATGAGTTCACTACATATTAATTCTGATAATCACACTCTGCATCTCAACGCAGAGAACTGGCTCTATGCCAACCGCCATCTGGTGACAAAAATATTACGTGAGCTGTGTCACGAAAAACTGATTAATCCTACCTATCATGGGCAGCAACAGTATTCTCTGACAATAGGTGACTACCAATATCATTTTCAAGCGGAGGCTTATCAGCTCGATCATATTGATATTGATACCGCTTCCATAACCAAATTCAAGGATAATCAATCTCAGCCACTTGATGCCATTCAACTAATTATTGAGTTGCACCCACTGTTAGAAATCCAGGAAAAAATGCTGCCGATTTATCTCGACGAGATATCTAGCACGCTTTATGGTCACGCTTTTAAATATCAGTACAACCGACTTACAGCCCAAGATTTAGCTCATGCGGATTATCAAGTCGTTGAAACAGCAATGAGTGAAGGCCATCCAGTCTTTATTGCCAATAATGGTCGCATTGGTTTTGATGCCGATGATTATCAGCGCTATGCGCCTGAAAGCGCTAGCCCCGTGACTTTAATCTGGATTGCAGTGCACAGGAATAAAGCTATTTTCTCTGCACTGTCCGATCTGTCATACCAACAATTAATAGAAGAAGAGCTAGGAAAATATCTGCCAGCACAATTTGAACGCCACCTGAATATGTTGGGATTATGTCCATCAGATTATTATCTGATGCCTCTCCATCCCTGGCAGTGGCAGCACCGTATCGCCATCAGCTTTGCAGCAGATATTGCCAATAATCATATTGTTTATCTTGGAGAAGGCCATGATCGCTACCTCGCTCAGCAATCTATCCGTACTTTCTTCAACATTACTCAACCGAAGAAGAACTACGTTAAAACCGCCCTATCCGTGCTGAACATGGGCTTTATGCGTGGGCTCGATCCACACAGCATGGTCACAACCCCATCAGTCAATGAGTGGCTCAGCAACTTAGTCCATAATGACCGTTTCTTCCAACAGAAAGGTTTTACCGTATTACGGGAACGTGCTGCTCTCGGTTATTTCAATAACTACTTTGAATCAGCCATTAAGAAAGATAGCCCACATAAGAAAATGTTGTCAGCACTGTGGCGCGAAAGTCCAATGACGCTGTTGCAGGATAACCAACGCTTGATGACGATGGCTTCGTTACTGCATGTTGACCATCAGGGTAATTCCGTCGTTGCTGCTTTAGTAAAATATTCTGGTTTAGAAGCAGAAGAGTGGGTATCACGCTATCTCGATGCTTACCTTTCTCCATTACTGCGCTCTTTCTTCACCTATGATCTGGTGTTTATGCCACATGGCGAAAACCTGATGTTGGTATTGGATAATAACCGCCCGACAAACATGTTGATGAAAGATATTGGTGAAGAAATCGCTATTTTAAATGGTGACCTCCAATTGCCCGAAGAGATTAATTTCTTGCACGTCACTATCGAAGACGACATGAAAATTAACTATATCTTCCTTGATATCTTCGATTGTTTCTTCCGCTATCTGATTCCGCTGTTGCAAAAAGATCTTAATCTACCCGAAGAGCGTTTCTGGTTACTGGTTGCACGCTGTGTCCATAATTATCAGTCACAACATCTGCATCAGATTGAAAAATTCCGCAAGTTCGATCTGTTTAAGCAGGAATTTATTCGTACCTGTCTGAACCGTCTGCAAATGGCAAACAATCAACAGATGATCGATCTTGACGACCGTGAAAAGAATCTTAAATTCGCCGGAACTTTAGTTAATCCGCTGTACGCTTTACGCCATGAATACTCGGTTATTCTTCATCAAGCCGAGCAGTAATAAATAAAAATATCAACATAGATAAATACCAAAAGATTTAATCCGGGGATGGAATGAATAATAAGAAAGTGATGTATCCGTTTTTGCAGAAGGGCTCCATGATTAAAAAAACAACTCTTGCAATGACTATACAGTTAGTATTAATGGGAAATAGCTATGCAATCGCGGAAAGTGCGCAAAGTACAAGCGATAAAACCGCTGCCCAAAATGAAAGCACGATTATTGTCACTGCTTCACGACCAGAAAATGAAGGAGTGACCGAAGACACCGGTATGTACAATACCACTTCGATGGTCACTGCCACCGGTCTGAATCTTTCAGCACGTGAAACGCCACAAACCGTCAGCGTCATCACCAAACAACGTATGCTTGACGAAAATCTGAGCAGTGTTAATAACGTCATCAATAGCACAACCGGTATGAGCATACGCCAGCTTGATAGCGATCGTTTCGGGTTTACCTCTCGAGGCATGGCCATCAATAACATCCTGCGTGATGGGGTTGCGACCTACTACGATACCCGTTTTAACTATGGCGACAATCTGTTAGATGCTGACCTGTTTGATCGTGTTGAAGTGGTACGTGGGGCAGCCGGTTTGATGGTTGGCCCAGGCAATCCTTCGGCAGCCGTTAACCTGATTCGTAAACGTCCAACCCGCGATTTCCGTGGCGAATTCTCTGCTGGCGCCGGTTCTTGGGATAAATGGCGCACTGGCCTTGATCTCTCTGGCCCATTAAATGACAGTGGCAACCTACGTGGACGTTTCGTTACAGCCTATCAAGCGGCCAACTCCTTTATTGATCGCAATAGCAACGAAAGATACCCATTCTATGGCGTCCTTGAAGCGGATTTAACAGAAAATACCTTGCTGACTATAGGCGCTGATTATCAACGTAATCACACCCGTGGCGGCATGTTTGGTGGTTTGCCGATCTATTTCGCAGACGGCAGCAAAACGAACTATAAACGCAGCGACAGCTATGCACCCGATTGGGCTTTTTCAAAAGTTCGGACCTTCTCTACCTTTACCAGCCTGCAACATAACTTTGACAACGGCTGGAGTGTGAAGGGCACCTTTACTTATGATAATAACGCTCTGGACCAAAAAGTCCTATGGGCAACAGGTTTTCCTGACCGTAGCACCAATATTGGTATGGCGCCAGGTAACATGACACTGATTGATGGCAGTCGCCGCCAGAAGAACTACGATCTACAAGTAAATGGCGACTACCGGTTATTCAACCGTACTCATCATGTCAGCTTCGGCTTAAATCATCAGCAACAGGATTTCCAAAACGATTACTTCAACGCAACCTGTATGCTCAAACGCAATTGCACCGGGCTGGGTGACTTCACCTCTCCAGGCTGGCAATATCCTGAACCAGAGTGGAGTAATACGCGAACTTATGGTTCAAAAGGACGTAATGAACAGACCGCAGGTTATGCAGTCACTCAGATTTCTCTGGCAGATCCTCTGACCTTGATCCTCGGTGGTCGGGTAACCAGTTGGCAAACACGCGGTGATAATTTCAATACTCCACAGAATGCCAGCTACAGCGACGAATTTGTTCCTTATGGTGGATTGATCTACAACATCACGCAAGATTTGTCGGTTTACACCAGTTACACCGAAATATTCAACCCAGAAAATCACCGTGACCGCAATAATAAATTGCTTGCTCCAGTGTCTGGACAAAACTATGAAGCGGGCCTAAAAGGTGTTGCTTTCGATAATAGTCTCGATTACTCACTGGCAATCTTTGAAATCCGTCAAGATAACCTGCCATTAGTCGATAACAATGCACCGAAACTACCGGATCTCTCCATTCCTCGTTATACCGTGGATGGCACCAAAACTCGCGGGTTCGAAGCAGAAATCAGTGGTCAACTGACAGATAACTGGCGTCTTTATACGGGTTACACGCAATTCCGCGCAACAGATCCTAATGGTGTGCGAATCAATAGCAATATGCCAAACAGGTTGTTTAAGCTGTTTACCACCTACACCCTGCCAGGTGCGATGAGTAATCTGACCATCGGCGGTGGTGTTAACTGGCAGGATAAAACCTGGTTGACCGTTGCTGGGCCTGGGAAGACATCAATGCAAGCGGAACAAAATAGCTTTGCTGTGGTTAACCTGATGAGCCGTTATCAATTCACTCCAGATCTCTCTTTAACGGTTAACCTGAATAACGTCTTTGATAAGACCTACTACACCCAGTTCGGTCAATATTCTCAGTATTACTTTGGCGCACCTCGCAACATTGAAGCGATCTTGCGTTATAAATTCTGAGTTTAAATTCGTTATGGCGCCACGGGCGGCAAACTTTATGTTTCTATTTATTTGAAGGAAAGCAAACAATGAAATTGAAGCGTTGCAAAGGGTTTGCCGTACTGCTGGTGTTGTTTATCAGTCTGTTGGCTGGCTGTGATAAGCCAGCCAGAACAGACAATGTATCGTCAGATAAGCCCGGTTATCCAAAAGAAATTACTACCGCATTGGGTACGGCGGTAATCCCACATCAACCCCAACGTGTTGTTGCCTTGGGCGCAGGAGCGGAAGATATCGTACTGGATCTTGGCATCGTCCCTGTCGGGATCGAATCCCATCGTTGGGGCGGAGATGAACAAGGTTATCTGCCGTGGTTTACACAAGCGATACAACAGCGTGGCGAGACTCTGCCTGCTGTGATAAATATGTACCCCGAATTAGACATTGAGAAGGTCATTAGTCTTAAGCCTGATCTGATTGTGGCAACCCAATCAGGCATTACCCAACAGATTTATGACCACTTGTCACATTTCGCTCCGGTGATCGCTTATCCATCTGCCCCTTGGCTCACGACGCCGCAACAGCAAATTGAATTAATTGCCCGTGCGCTAGATAAGCAGCCGCAAGGAGAGCAACTCACTACTGAACTGGATGCCATATTACGCGAAGCAGGTAATACCATCCCACATATCAACGGTTATACTTTCGCCTACATCAAAGCAGGCATCAGTAGCAACATGTTATCGGTATATGTCAAAGGCGATCCACGCGTCGATACTTTAGTGCATCTTGGTTTGACGCTACTGCCATCGGTCAGCGCACTGGCCGATCCCTTTGGCAGTTTCGCCGCCAATATAGGGCTGGAAAATGCCGATTATCTTAACGGCGCGGATATCTTAGTGACATGGTTCAATAATGAACAAGAACGTAAAGCAGTGGAAGCACAGCCGTTATTTCAATCTATCCGTGCCGTCCATCAGGGAGGTTATATCCCGTTAACCGACCAATCATTGGTTGTTGCTATGTCTTACGGTACACCACTTAGCTTGCGCTGGGGCTTATCGCAATTTATGCCGGTGCTGGCAGAGGCAATTAAATCATCATGACAAATCCTAAACGGCGATTCTTACTGCTACTTGGCCTAGGTCTCATGATATTACTGACCTTGATTTGTATTACTGCCAGTCTGAGTCTGGGTGCAAAAACGTTACCGTTATCGACCATATGGCATCACTATTGGTTAGGTGACAATGGTAGCTATAGCGATCTGGTGATTAATGCCCGCAAACCACGCACGTTAATTGGCATCATGGTCGGCGCAGCACTGGCGCTTTCCGGTGCCGTAACACAGGGATTGTTGCGTAATCCATTAGCCGAGCCGGGTTTACTGGGTGTTAATGCCGGTGCGGCTGCGGTGGTCGTCAGTTTCTCTTTCATCCCCATACTGAACGAACTGCCGCGCTTCTGGACAGCATTTATTGGCGCAAGTCTGGCTACATTGCTGTTCTACCTGCTTAGCGGCGGACAACGTAATAGCAATCCAGCACGCATGGTGTTAACTGGCGCCGCCATTAACGCCTGCCTATTTGCTTTTGTACAAGGCTTCGTATTAATGAATGCGCATGTACTGGATAGCTATCGTTTCTGGACGATTGGATCGCTTAGCGCAATGTCGCTGGCAGAAGCGAGTTCGCTGATACCCTATCTGTTATTTGCTTTGATATTGACCCTTTCACTCAGCTCTTCTTTAAATGTGATGGTGTTTGGTGAAGGCATTGCCAGTTCACTTGGCGCTAATGTTGCCCGCACCCGTGTATTATCGCTTATTGCCGCCACCATACTGGCCGCAGTGGCTACCGCGATGGCTGGTCCTATTGCCTTTATTGGCTTAGCGGCCCCTCACTTGATGCGAGCTTTAGTTGGCGGCGATTTCCGCTGGCTACTGCCCTATTGCCTGTTCGCCGGGCCTTGCCTCCTACTCACTTCCGATATATTGGCTCGATTGGTGATAGCGCCGGGGGAGATCATGGTGGGCATTATTACCGCGGGAATCGGTGGACCGTTGCTCTATCTGATCGTTAAAACCCATCGTGGAGTGAATTATGCCGCAGATTAACCTATCCAGACCGGCAAAAACGCGCACCTTCATGTTGGGACCTGCTGTTTTTCTTATACCTTCACAGCGAACCCAAAGATCAATCCTATTGATATTGCTACTGCTCGCTGTGCTGTTTTATCTCTCTCTGGCACTGGGTAAGCAAGGTATTGATAACCTCTGGCTAGCAACCTCAACCCCTTATCAGGAATTTATTCTCACACAGCTACGTTTACCCCGCGCATTAGTGGCTATCGGGGCGGGTGCAACTCTGGCACTCTCTGGTTCACTTTTTCAACTGACAACCCGCAACGCACTTGGCAGCCCCGATATTATTGGCGTGAATGCCGGCGCCGCCGCAGGGATCGTCGCCACGCTGATCATCTGGCCTGGAGTAATCCCCGTTGCTTTAGGTGCGTTGCTAGGAGCCAGCTTTGCGGTATTACTGGTATACGCCGGAAACATTAGCGACTCTGGACAGATGCAGACAACCAAGATTGTCATCTCCGGAATTGCTATCGCCGCCCTTTGTATGGCATTTGTTAATTTTGCTATCTCGAATGTACGCCTTGAACAGGCGCAACAACTTGCTTCGCTGCTGCACGGCAGCCTCGCCAACCGACGCTGGCAAGATGTTGGGTTAATTTATGGGACGATGATACTGTTTGCCCCGCTTCTACTCTGGCTGGGACGGCAATTGAACTACGTCAATCTGGGCTATGAAGTTGCTAATACGCTCGGTGTACCAGTACGTATCATTCAACTTATGAGCTTATTACTGGCGGTCATACTGGCTTCAATGGCAGTACTGGTTGTCGGCCCGGTAGCTTTTATCGCACTCTCTGCTCCGCAAATCGCCCGCCGCTTGGTTCGGGCAAAAGGCACTGCTCTGTTCTGTTCCGCATTGGTGGGAGCATTATTACTGCTCGCCTCCGATTTAATTACTTTGCTACTTCCTACTTCGGCACGTCTGCCAATAGGGGTTATCACCGCAGGGGTTGGCGGCGTCTATTTGATGTATTTGCTGTACGCTGAATTAAGGAGAACAAAGTAATGTCACTTGATATGAATTCCCCAACTGGCGCTTCACGATTGACAGCCCAAGATCTTTCGCTGGCATATGGAAAAAAAACAATTATTGAGCACTTAAATATTTCTATTCGTGATGGTGAATTCAGCGTCATCATCGGCCCGAATGGTTGTGGAAAATCGACCCTACTACGCGCCATTAGCCGAGGTATAACGCCACAACATGGTGAAATCCTGCTTGATAGGCGCAATATTCGACATTACAAACCCAAAGCGGTAGCACGTGAGCTATCTCTGTTGACACAAGGGGCAACCATCACCGAAGCGTTGACAGTATACGATTTGGTTTCACGTGGGCGTTACGCTCATCAATCCTTTTTACGGCAGTGGTCGGCAGAAGACGAACGAGCAGTTAACGACGCTTTACAGGCGGTTGAACTTCAAGACATGTCACAACGGTTAGTCAGTGAACTTTCCGGCGGTCAGCGTCAACGCGCTTGGTTTGCGATGACATTGGCGCAACAAACACCCATTGTACTGTTAGATGAACCAACTACTTATCTGGACATTACCCATCAGATTGAAATGCTCGATTTTTGCCAACGTCTACATTTACAGGGGAAAACGTTAGTGCTGGTACTACACGATATTAATCTAGCACTACGTTACGCCTCACATTTAATTATGATGAAAAATGGCAAAATTTACGCCGAAGGGGTGCCAGAAGAGATTATCAATGAGCAGAGTATTGCTGACGTGTTTGGTCTGGCCTGCCGTATTATTTGCGATCCAGAATCTGGTAAGCCATTGATTATCCCAAGGTATAATCCTGTCTGAACGAGAAACGAGCTGCCTATGATTTTGTCGCATTGATAAGCAATATAGGCGCTCAAAAGATTTACTACTTGATAATGACAATGATAATAATAATAATTATCATAATTATATTTACAATGATTAGTCATATGTAAGATACTACAATCAGGTAGTACGGACGTGTAAACAGGGAGTTGGTGGTGTCAAATACAAAGCATTCAATTACACCTTTAACCACAGTGGTAATTGAAGATATCATCCAGTTATTTGAACAAACATTCAGCCATTTTACTGCCACAATGAGAGTAAATGCAGACAATATCCCTGTGACTAGCATGAGTTTTCCCCAGTGGTCAGATACAAAGAAATTTCCAGTATTAATTCAGCGCTATCAGGATGAATATTACGGCGACAATGATATAAAACCTAACCAAAAAGCCCTATATTCCTTGTGGACCCAATGGTATTTTGGTTTAGTTATTCCCCCAATGATGTTAATGCTGCTGGAATATCCACAAGCAGTGGATACCCATTACAATCTTTTTCAGGTTGAATTCCATGACAGCGGCAGGCCAGATATTTTTTACTATAATTTAACCTGGCTGAATGAAGCGCCTCCATCATTACTATATCGCCATTATTCTCTCTTGGAGCGCCATATTATTCCCGTATGTGAAAAGATTGAATCATATCAAGGAATAAATAGACGTCTCCTGTGGAATAATATCGGTTATCTTATGTATTGGTATCTTACCGAATTCAGTACAAGAATAAATAGCAAGTTATATCAAGAAATTATAAATGGTCTTTTTATGGAGCCGCAATTACCTGATGGTAGAGATAATCCCCTTTACCGTACTGTTATTTTACGGCATAACAATATGCAACGTCGCAGTTGCTGCCAGCGAAATAAACTACCTGGCGTCGGTAATTGTCATG
Source organism: Photorhabdus sp. P32 (assembly GCF_038085095.1). Taxonomy (NCBI): domain Bacteria; kingdom Pseudomonadati; phylum Pseudomonadota; class Gammaproteobacteria; order Enterobacterales; family Morganellaceae; genus Photorhabdus; species Photorhabdus sp. P32. The sequence continues at coordinate 26,232 of NZ_JAZGJN010000278.1, forward strand.
ATTGCCCTTTAGAATCCAAAGTAGAAAGTAAAGATTAACATTCTATTCTATAATTTTTAATTCTTATCTGTTTAGGCAGAAAGAGATTATTATGATTTAATCGCGCCATTATTCAACACTTATTTAATCTAACCAAACATTACACATAATAAAATCAATTATGTTGGGCAATAACCAAATGATAACCTATATATGAGATAAAAAGGATATATAATGTACGGAGACACTCTGCTATTAAACCATCCACACACGGAAGATAGTCATATAACGGAAAAAGATTTTTCCAGATATTTCTTAAATATGCATAGTGCTGGAGACTATCTTGATGACGCCTATAATGTCGTTACCAGAATAAAGAAAGTATTACAACGGGTAGATAAGCCTTTCAGTGGGATATTACCCCATGAATTATCTCCACTATTTTCTAAAGTGAATTTAGATCTTCCCCTCACCTCTTTAAACCAGGCTTTAGATGAGTTGCAGCAACTTTATCTTAAAGATGCTGTTTATTTTCATCATCCAAAGTATGTGGCCCATCTTAATTGTCCATTGGTATTACCCGCCGTTCTGGCTGAAACCATTATTGGCGCGATTAATTCTTCATTGGATACCTGGGATCAAAGCGCTGGCGGGACACTAATAGAGCAAAAAGTTCTCGACTGGACACGAGATAAAATGGCATTAGGTATAAATGCTGATGGTATCTTTACTAGTGGCGGCACCCAATCAAATCTGATGGCAATGCTACTGGCACGGGATCATTTTTGTCATCAGCGCGATCCTGAACATAAAAATCAGCTACATGGTCTGCCAGCAGATTTCCATAAGCTGCGTATTTTTACCTCGACAGTCAGCCATTTCAGTACACAAAAAGCCGCTGCTATCCTTGGTTTAGGATATAACGCCGTTGTCTCTGTTCCTCACGACAGTGAGTTCCGTATGGACCCTCAAGCATTGGAACAAAGCATTAACCAATGCATCGAACAAGGCAACATTCCTTTTGCCATTGTCGCGACAACCGGTACCACGGATTTCGGCAGTATTGACCCACTTCATCCTATCGCGGCTATCGCCAAACAGTATGGTATTTGGCTACATGTGGATGCGGCATACGGATGCGGTTTACTCGTTTCGCCTCGTCGCGCTCATCTACTGGAAGGCATTAATTTGGCGGATTCTGTCACTGTGGATTACCATAAGTCATTCTTCCAACCCGTTAGTTGCAGTGCTTTCTTCGTCAAAAATAAGCAGCATTTATCCCATCTGACTTATCATGCCGAATATTTAAATCCACTCAGCGCCTCACAAGAGGGTACACCCAATCTGGTTAATAAAAGTATCCAGACAACTCGCCGTTTTGATGCATTGAAAATGTGGCTGACATTACGAATTATGGGCGCAAAACGACTTGGGCAAGCTTTTGATAAAGTTGTCGATACGGCTCAGGATGCCCATCGATTAATGGCGCAAAATCCCTATTTTGAACTTATTCATTATCCAGAATTAAGTACTTTGGTTTTCCGTTTTATTCCTAAACAAAAATTACCCGATGCTGATATTGATGCCATCAATGCAGCCATTCGCAAAGCGCTATTCCGTGAAGGTAATACCGTTATTGCAGGCACCAAAGTCAATGGCAAACAATATTTAAAATTTACTTTCCTTAACCCGGCAACAAACCAACAACATCTACAAGAAATTGTGCATAGCATCGTAATGCACGGAAACGATTTTCTGGCAACCCATAATAATAACTAATGAAATTAATGCTATTCACCAGGAGAAATTATGACAACTCGCCCTTATGATTTTATTGCCATTGGAATAGGTCCTTTTAATCTCGGACTGGCTTGTTTAACTCAACCACTAAAAGACGTTCATAGCCTGTTTATCGATCAAAAACCGGGCTTTGATTGGCATCCGGGAATGATGCTGGAAAATTCCACCATGCAGACCCCTTTTATGTCAGATCTGGTGACCTTAGCCTCACCCACGCACCCACTTAGCTTCCTTAATTATATTAAGCAAAAAGGGAGAATATATTCCTTTTATATCCGGGAAAGTTTTTTCTTAATGCGTAAGGAATACAATCAATATTGTCAATGGGCGGTAGAACAGTTATCCAATTTACGTTTTAACACGCGCGTTAACAGCATTAGCTATGATGAACATACCTCGCTATATACATTACATTGTTCAGATACGTTAACAGGACAACAACATCAATTTGTTTGTAAAAAGCTAGTATTAGGTACCGGGCCTTCGCCCTATATTCCAAAGTGCTGCCAACCCTTCGCTGATCAGATGGTGACATCTGGTAATTATTTGAAGAACAAAGCCGCTTTACAACAAAAACAATCTATTACCGTTTTGGGTAGTGGACAAAGCGCCGCAGAGATTTTCTACGATTTGCTCAGTGATATTGACAAATTCAATTACCAACTCAATTGGCTTACCCGTTCGCCACGTTTTCTCCCGCTGGAATATACCAAGCTGACACTAGAAATGACCTCACCAGAATATGTAGATTATTTCTATAACCTCCCGGAAGAAAAACGTGATGCATTAAATCTGTCCCACAAACAGCTTTATAAAGGCATCAATAGTTCATTAATCAACGATATTTTCGATTTAATGTACACTAAACGATTAAACGGTGAATTAAACGTTAATTTATATACCAATAGTGAGTTACGGCAAGTTAGCCATGCAGAAAATGGGCGCGACCTGACATTAACGTTATTCCAGCATGAGCAGGAGCAACCATTTTCTCTGGATACCGCAGGAGTTGTTCTGGCAACTGGCTATCAGTATCAGCCTCCGACTTTTATTGAAGATATACGCCATCTTATTCGTTGGGATGAAAAAGGGCGTTATGGTGTACAACGTAATTACAGCATTGATCGCAACAATACTATTTTCATACAAAATGTGGAATTACATACCCACGGTTTCGTTACACCGGATCTGGGGATGGCTTGTTATCGCAATTCTTGCTTGATTTATGAAATTACCGGTACTGAACATTACCCGATTGAGAAAAGTATCGCTTTCCAGCAGTTCAGCGTTGCTACCGAAGGAGCGTGCTAATGTCCATCTTTAATCCTACGCTATTTGAAAAATCCTTGCCTGAAATAGGCAGCTTTGCATTACGTCCACTGGATCTGGAACGGGATATTCCCATATTAACTGACTGGGTTAACCGGGATTACGCCCATTATTGGGGAATGAAAAACAATACCGAACAACAGGTATGGGAATTTTATCATAATTTAGAATCACGCCATCCAGGTAGTGTATTTATTGGAATATATCGGGAGCAACCTGCTTTTCTATTAGAGTGTTATCGTGCACAAGATGATTTGATTGGAAAATATTATCCAGCACACCCAGATGATATGGGAATGCATATTCTGGTTGCACCACCGCAAGAAAAAATCAGGCATTTCACTTGGGGAATTTTCCAAACCATCATGGCCTTTATTTTTAGCGATCCTACTGTGGCTCGCATGGTGGTTGAACCTGATATACGTAATGAGAAAATTCACAAGCTTAATCTGCGGGCCGGTTTTGTTTATCAGAAGGCATTGGTATTACCTCATAAAACCGCCAAGTTAGCCTTTTGTACCAGAGAGCAGCATCAGATTGCGTTACAGCGGGAACATCAAGCAACAACATCAACCCCTTCAGGCTCATTGATGACAAATGCTCCACACTTGCAACCGGCGGTCTGGCAGAAGGTTAATCGTCTGCACTTGTGTAAAGCTATTTCTGAATTTTCACATGAATGTCTACTCGCGCCTCAACAGTTAACTGAAAAAGCAGATAGCGACGGATATCATCATTACCGTTTGGATAATGCCGACCATCTGGTCAGCTATACTTTCCGAGCGCGGCGTATGGCGCTGGATCACTGGCTGATTGATGCCGATTCGTTACAGAAAAATGCCCACGGAGAAGAAGTAGCGCTCGATTCCTTGCTATTCATTATTGAGTTCAAACAACAACTTGGCATTAGCGACATCGTGATGCCTACCTATCTGGAAGAAATTACCAGTACTCTCTATAGCAGCGCCTTTAAGCATAACAGAATCGGCATCAGTGCAATGGATCTCGTGAACACTGATTTTCAGGCGCTGGAAGGGGAGATGATGGAAGGACACCCCTCTTTCGTCGCCAACAATGGCCGGATTGGTTTTGATATTGGCGATTTTCAGAATTTTAGCCCCGAAGCCGCCTCTGCTATGCATTTAGTATGGCTGGCCGCACATAAGAGCAAAGCGCACTTCGCCTGCATTGAGCAACTCAACTATCAACAGTTGCTGGAACAAGAACTAGGCACAACCACAATGGCTGAATTTGACCAGCGGTTGATCGCGCTTAATCTTAATCCAGAGGATTACCTACTGATACCTGTTCACCCCTGGCAATGGCAGAACAAGTTGGCATCGGTGTTTGCGCCCGATATTGCTAATCAGAAATTGGTCTACCTTGGTATTGGCGCTGATACCTATCAGGCGCAACAGTCAATCCGTACCCTATTCAATCGCAGTCATCCTCAGCGATATTATGTGAAAATGGCGTTGTCTATTCTAAATATGGGATTTATGCGCGGTTTATCACCTTATTATATGGCGACGACACCGGGCATTAATGACTGGCTATTTGATTTGGTAACGCAAGATCCCGTCTTGCAACATTATCGTTTTAAAATTTTACGAGAAGTCGCCAGCGTTGGTTTCAAAAACAGCTATTACGAGCAAGCAATCAGTAGCGATACGCCTTACAAAAAAATGATGGCGGCCCTATGGCGAGAAAACCCATTGCAATTGATTGAACCTGGGCAACAAGTGATGACAATGGCTGCGTTACTGCACAGTGATCAGCAAGGGAATGCCCTGTTGCCTGCGTTAATTTCAGCATCCGGTCTGTCTACTCAGGAATGGCTAAACCGCTATTTGGATAGTTATCTTGCTCCACTGTTGCACTGCCTGTACGCTTACGATCTGATGTTTATGCCACACGGCGAAAACATCATTCTGGTATTGGAAGACCATGCTCCACAACACGTCTTTATGAAAGATTTGGCTGAAGAAATTCTGGTCATGAATCCCGACGCCGATTTACCGGAAAAAGCGAGTCGAGTCAAAGTAGACATGCCAGAAGAGATGAAAACACTAACCATCCTATCTGACGTGTTTGACGGTATATTCCGCTATCTGGCTGCAATTCTGGATGAACAGGGTGACTACTCACAGGATCTGTTCTGGCAGGCTGTAGCAAATTGTATTTTAAGCTATCAGCACAACCATCCCGAATTGAGTGAGCAATTTGTACGTTACGATCTGTTTACACCGGAGATTAAACGCTGCTGTCTAAACCGCCTACAAATAGCGAATAACCGTCAGATGCTTGATTTAGCTGATCCAGCTCAAAGTTTACAGTTTGCTGATAACCTGATTAACCCAATTGCCACATTTGGTAATGCGTAAAACATAGTTACAGAAAACTAAGCTTCATCAGTAAAACTCTCAATTTTCTTAAGGCAGTACGATGAACAGTACTGCCTTATTTATTTACATAATTTACATATACACGTAATTTCAGTAGATTAAATTCCAGCGCCGATATTATTTCCCGTTTCAACTTACCTATAGTTGTATTCAATTATGTTATTCAGATTATTGCCAGATATTCCTTACAAGCTGGCAAGGTTAGCAATAAAAGCATAACATTAACAAACCATTAACTATATAAATTCACACTGATAACACATACCTTTATTTAGGAATAAAATTAAATGTCTACAACGCTATTAACCCTGGAAGAAGCCCGAAAAGTGATTGGTCATGCTTTTGTTCACGATATGCCCTTTAACCAATTATTAGGACTTGAACTGATCCGATTTGAACCGGATTACGTAGAAATACAATTCCGTAACCAAAGTAAACTAGTAGGTAATATTGCACAGGAGATTCTACATGGCGGTGTAGTTGCATCAGTGCTGGATGTATGTGGTGGATTGGTCTGCATCGGTAACGCCTTACCCCGTCTGGTACCGGCATCAATAGAAGAATTAGCAAAACGATTATCAACAATGGGAACCATTGATTTACGCGTGGATTACCTACGCCCCGGCCGCGGTGAATTATTTACTGCCACCAGTAGTATTATCCGTAATGGCAACAAAGTTTCCGTCGCCAGAGCAGAACTACATAATGAGCAGAGAGACCATATCGCCAGTGTAACGGCGACCTATCTGGTAGGATGACAATATAATTTTAATCGCTTGCGTAATATTCAGCCCGGTGACATATTATTTTCATGTTAACGGGCTAAAAACCGGTAACACGTTTTCCACCTTCTATCTTAACATCAGGACAATATGAACAAGCCACAAACGACTAAAGGAGTACTGTACGCCTTCGGCGCCTGTTTTATCTGGGGAATCGCGCCAGTTTATTTTAAACATATCCAGCAAGTACCTGCTGACGAAATTCTGACTCATCGTATTATTTGGTCATTTTTCTTTATGTTGCTGTTGCTAACATTAACTCGTCACTGGTCACAGGTAGCCAAAATTTTCCGTCAACCTAAAAAAGTATTATTGCTGGCCGTGACGGCCACTATCATTGCCTGTAACTGGTTGATTTACATCTGGGCAGTAAACCACGGCCATATGCTGGAAGCTAGCCTGGGTTATTTTATTAGCCCACTGGTTAACGTTTTGTTCGGTATGCTGTTTCTGAGTGAGCGTTTCCGCCGCATGCAATGGGCTGCTGTTATTCTGGCCTTCACCGGCGTGTTAATCCAGCTATGGCAATTTGGTTCTATACCGGTCATTGGATTAAGTTTAGCTGTCACTTTTGCCCTGTATGCCCTGCTGCGTAAAAAAATGAATGTTGACGCTCAAACGGGCATGACGATTGAAACCCTCTGGTTACTGCCGGTTGCTGCCATTTATCTATTTGGTTTTGCCAACACTCCAACCAGTGATTTAAGTAATAACCCAATGACTCTCAATTTATTGCTGATCGCCGCAGGCATTATTACTACTGTGCCATTACTGTTATTCACCGAAGCCGCGGCTCACCTGCGTCTATCCACACTAGGATTCTTTCAGTACGTCGGCCCAACGCTAATGTTTTTGCTAGCAACCTTGGTTTATGGTGAACAGATAGGCATTGATCGTCTGATTACTTTCGGCTTTATCTGGGCTGCACTAGTGCTATTTACATTGGATGCAATGTATACACAGCGTAGAGCGCAGAGATAACAAAATAATGAGAATAACCATCAGATTAGCCAATACAACCGAACAGATCGCCCTTGAAGCGCTGCAATTACGTGCATCTCTCATGTGGGAAGAAGATAGGGAATTATTACTAGCAAATCCCCATATGATAGAACTGCCGATAAAATATATTGAAGCAGGATATGTTTATATTGCGGAACAAGCTGATGTTATTTTGGGATTTTGTGCTGTATTACCGCTATCTGATGGAAATGCTGATATTCAGAATACAGAATACAGAATACAATTATAATATAAATTATATTCTGTAAATCAATGCCTTTTATCTTTACATCCACTTTATTATTAATAATTAAATACTGTTTTTTTAAATAAAAAATTTAATTTAATTCATGCCATCTTCATATTTTATATAAATTAAATAATCAGGAATAATAATATTTTAATTAAAAATTAAATTATATTAAATAATAGAAATATCCTATTTAAAAATAAGTATTCCACAATTAAACAGTATTAAGATTATTATCATAAAAAATAAAATTTTTAAAATAAAAATCCGAACAATATAGATATTAAACTATTAATATGTTATTCCCATGTCTCTATAACTGCTCTGGCCGCCGTAATAAAATTATTACGGCGGCCGTATATTAAAGCCAATTCTTCCGCTTAAAATAGAGATACGGCGCGAGACCGGCAGCAATCATTAAACCAATTGCGCCCGGATAACCAAATGTCCAGTGCAACTCCGGCATAAATTCAAAGTTCATTCCATAACTGGAAGCCACCAGCGTCGGCGGCAAGAATACCACAGAAACAACCGAGAAGATTTTGATAATTCTGCTCTGTTCAATATTGATAAAACCCATTGCCGCCTGCATCAAGAAATTAACTTTCTGAAACAGAGATTCATTATGTGGCAACAGCGATTCAATATCTCGCAAGATTTCACGGGCCTGCTCCAGTTGATCCCCCGGCAAACGGGCTCGTCTCACCAAGAAGTTAAGCGCACGCTGAGTATCCATAAGACACAAGCGAACCTTCCAGCCGATATCTTCCTGCTCCGCAAGACTGGATAAGGCTATGTCAAACTCATCACCCTGTTTCCCTTCCATAATGACTCGGCTCAGGGATTCCAGCACGCTGTAAATATTTTCGATAACATCAGCCAACTGTTCAATCTTGGTTTCAAACAGATCCATTAGCACTTCATAAGCATTACCATCAACTAATGTCTGATTACGAGCACGCATACGATACAATCGGAACGCAGGGAGCTCCCGCTCTCGCAATGTATAGAGACGACCATCACGAATAGTAAATGCAACGGTTGCGTTGCCAGCATGGTCTTCCGCGTCTTCAAAGTAGAAAAACGAGTGAACGTGTATCCCGTCTTCATCTTCAAAAAAACGCGCCGACGCCTCAATGTCATCCAGTTCCGGTCGGGTTGCCAGAATTTGGCCTAATTCATTTTGAACTTGCAGCCTGTCTTGCTCTCCCGGTTCAACTAAATCTACCCATAAGGAATCAGATAACTTTTCTCCCTCTTCAAACTCAAGACGGAGCAGGCGATTATTCTCTAACTTAAATGCGCTCAGCATGTATCATAAGTCTCCGTTACTCCCTACGTGATCGTAAGGCGCGAATGTTACGCTTAGAAGAAAAAGCCTGTCAACATTCAACCTGGATATTATTTTTAGACCATTTCAAGTCTGGCATAAGCAGCCACCAGCCACTTAATCCCTTCCCCTTGAAACGCGATTTGCAATCGGCTATGTTCACCACTCCCTTCCATATTGACAACGGTTCCTTCACCAAATTTAGGATGACGAACACGTTGTCCAAGAGCATAACCACTATCATTGGAGCTAATTGGCGTACCTAGCCGGCTATGGCTAACGGGACGAGATACTGTCGCACGTAACCGAACTTCTTCAATACATTCTGACGGTAGTTCCCCAATAAAACGAGATGGCCGATGATACACCTCTTTACCATATAAACGACGACTTTCGGCATAAGTGATAGTCAACTTTTCCATTGCACGCGTCAGACCTACATAAGCCAAGCGACGCTCCTCTTCCAAACGCCCACCTTCTTCAATCGACATCTGGCTTGGGAACATACCTTCTTCCATGCCAACAATAAATACTTGTGGGAATTCAAGTCCTTTAGCCGAATGTAATGTCATCAGTTGCACTGAATCCTGATAGGCATCGGCCTGACCTTCTCCCGATTCCAGCGCAGCATGGGAAAGAAACGCCTGCAATGGCGTCAAATCTTCATCCTCTTCCTGATAACTGAACTGGCGAGTCGCTGTAACAAGTTCTTCAAGGTTTTCAATACGCGCCTGCGCTTTTTCGCCTTTTTCCTGCTGGTACATCGCTCGCAAGCCAGAATCACGGATAACTCTGTCAGTCTGAATATGCAATGGCATATCTTCGGTTTCTGTCGATAATGCGTCAATCAGTTCAATAAAACGTTGTAAGGAAGCAGCAGCTCGCCCGGCCAGCACTTTCTCTTGCAGCAATATTTGGCAACAGTCCCACAATGTTTGCTGCCGTTCACGCGCCGCCTGGCGCACAAGATCCAACGTTCTATCGCCAATACCACGAGTAGGCGTATTCACTACACGTTCAAAAGCCGCGTCATCATGACGATTGGCGATCAGACGCAAGTAAGCCAGCGCATCTTTAATTTCCTGACGTTCGAAGAATCGTTGACCACCATAAATACGGTATGGCATTGATGCCTGTAACAGCGCCTCTTCCAATACACGGGACTGAGCGTTGCTGCGGTAAAGTATGGCGCAATTTTTCAAAGCGCCGCCATTTTCAAGCCAGTTTTTTATCCGGCTAACCACATAACGGGCTTCATCCAATTCATTGAATGCACAGTAAAGGGAGATGGGTTCACCCTCTACGCCCTCAGTCCACAAATTTTTACCCAGACGATCACTGTTGTTGGCAATCAATGTATTGGCAACTTTCAAAATATTACTGGTGGAACGGTAATTTTGCTCCAAACGGATAGTTTCAGCACCAGAAAAATCTTTCAGGAAACGCTGAATATTCTCAACTTGAGCCCCACGCCAACCATAAATAGATTGATCATCATCCCCGACAATCATCACTTTGCCTGTTTCACCTGCCAACAAATGAATCCAAGCATATTGAATACTGTTAGTGTCCTGAAACTCATCCACCAGAATATTAGTAAAGCGGCCACGGTAATGTTGCAGGATCTGAGGTTTATTCAGCCACAACTCATGCGCTCGCAGTAAAAGTTCGGCAAAATCCACCAACCCGGCTCGATCACAAGCCTCTTGGTAAGCCTGATAAATTTTCTGCCATGTCGCTTCAACAGGGTTGCCATAACTTTCAATATGCTGTGGCCGCAAGCCTTCATCTTTTTTGCCATTGATGTACCACATACCTTGACGAGCCGGCCATTGTTTATCATCCAGATTCATCGCTTTGATAATGCGTTTAAGCAGTCGATGTTGATCTTCGCTATCAAGAATCTGAAAATCCTGTGGCAAATTGGCATCCAGATGATGAGCTCGTAACAAACGATGAGCCAAACCGTGGAACGTACCAATCCACATTCCACCTTGGCTGGTACCGATCAAATTTTCAATCCGATGACGCATCTCCGCAGCCGCTTTATTGGTGAAGGTCACCGCCATAATGGAAAACGGCGAAGCCTTCTCCACCGACAACAGCCAAGCAATTCGGTGTACCAGAACCCGAGTTTTACCGCTCCCCGCGCCAGCTAATACCAACATATTGGTCCGCGGAGCAGCTACAGCTTCCCGTTGTTTGTCATTCAGACTTTCGAGCAGATAGGAGACGTCCATAGTTACCATCAATTGATTAGACAGCGACCAGAGGTTGCTGTGTTTTTATACAGAATAATTTCTTGATTATATCAATGCTGTCAAAGAAGCCAAATCGTAAATCTCAATGTGAGGCAGTAGGCGGCTTTCCGTCGTCTGCAACAATTTTTTATTCTTAGTATTCATCCAGCAAGCCTGCATACCACTACGCAGCGCCCCTGCTACATCGGTACTCAAATCATCACCGACATGTAAGATTCGCCCAAGCGGTAAATCCAGACGATCCGCGGCCAAACAGTACATATCGCTGCAAGGTTTTGCACGGCCATCAGGGCCAGCTTTTAACACAAATTTAAAATAAGGGGCAAGGCCACAGGCGGCAGGTTCGGCATTACCATTAGTAATCGCTACCAGCGGCATCTGTTCAGCAAGTGCCGCCAGAGTTTTATGTGTTGATTCAGGAATCTCAATCCGATTACGCCAAAGTGTGAAATGCGCCATGACATCATCTGCCCCTCGTTCAGCCTCTTCGCGACTGAAACCGTAATGGCAAAACATCAACCTTGAGGAGTGCCAACGCCATAAAGTCATGTCATGATAAATTTCAGGATACTGCTCAAGCGTCAATTCACGGAAAGCATATAGATCCTGGTGCTTAAGATGACTGAACCTGGGATCATACTGCCGTACAAAATTCAGTACTTCCTCTTCCGTCTTATCCATGACTGGATGATTATCATACAGCGTATCATCCAGATCAAATGTCATCGCTAACACTGGCGCAAGAGGCCGGTAAAAATGCATTACGATTTCCCCCGTTTGGCTCTGGGATGGGCTACATCATACACTTTTGTCAAATGCTGAAAATCCAAATGAGTATAAATTTGTGTGGAAGATAGGCTAGCATGGCCCAACAATTCCTGAACTGCGCGCAAATCACCACTGGATTCCAGAATATGAGTGGCAAAAGAGTGACGCAATTTATGAGGGTGAATATGGCTGCTGATTCCCTGACGTATTCCCCACTGCGCAAATCGTTTTTGTACATTGCGGGTTGATATTCGCCGCCCACTCTTTGAGACAAAAACAGCGTTATCCTCCGGCTCGAATAGTTTCCGCATCTCCAACCAACGATTAAGCCATTCAACCGCGGTCTGTCCCAAAGGGACCTTCCGCTCTTTACTGCCTTTACCTGAAACCCATACTTCTCCACTTTCAAGATCCAAGTGCTGGCAATCAAGGCCCACCAACTCTGACAACCGTAATCCAGCACCATACATCACTTCTAACATCGTCCGGTCACGCACCGATAATGGATCATTAAAATTGATATTCAGCAGTTGGTTCACTTCATCCACATCGATATTTTTCGGCAAATGACGCTTGGTTCCCGGCGTGCTGACGGTTTTACTCGGGTTAACGGAAATTTCGCCTTGAGTCACCTGCCAATCAAGGAAACTACGCAAGGAAGATAAACGCAACGCCAAACTAGCTGACTGCAAACCAGCCCGACGACTACGTGTTACCAACATTCTCACTTTCGCGGGCTCAAGATCTTTCCATTGGCTAACACCCATTTCTAAAACCATCTCAGCCAATGTAGCAAGCTGGCGACGATAATTGGTGATAGTCACTGGACTTAATCGACGCTCTACCTTGAGGTAGCGCAAAAATGCCTCAATCGGCTCCAGTAACCGGTCAATTTCCTGCATCATATTCGTTTAATCCAACGAGACAGTATATCCGGCAATAAATTAGCCAGATGCTCAAGCATGTCAGTTCCCATACCTTCTTGATAATGTTGATGGTTCCGACTGTTAAATATCACCATACCCAGTTCGCCCCTCGTTCCCAGTAGAGAAACGGCAACCGAACCTACATGCCGAACTTGCGGCAATAACAATAAAATTTCCGGCCCATTTAGCATACCGAGATAGTGGTTTTTATTACCAAAACGCTGAATACGAATTGGCTCAAAAGCATTGCGGGAAAGCGCCAAATTAGGTGCGTCAAGTGGTGCGCCAATATGCCATTTATCATTGAAAAGACGGATGCTAGCACTATTTAGCCCCATATTCTTAGCCCATGAACTTAATCGACTAAGCATATCCTGCAAACTCTCTGCCGCAACCAAATCAATCAGTAATTTAAGCAACTGCTCAAACAGTTGTTCATTCACTCTAGCCTGTTCCATGAGCAGAGTGATATCTTCTTCCAGATAAGCAATCCGCGTTCTCTGGCGGTTCATATACCATTCAACCAAAGAAACCGTTTCTCTTACCGGGTGAGGAACCCGCATCTGTTCAACGACACATGCATTACGGATAAAGAAATTGGGGTTTTCCAATAAATAATCCACAACAGTCTGATCATCAAGTATGTCATTGATGTTTAACTGCTCTTCTTTTCTCTCCATCTTCGATGCTCCGCAGCTCAAAACAGAATCGATTACAGATGAATTGCGCCATCATAAACATGCGTCGCCGGCCCTGTCATATAGAGCGGTTTTCCCGGCCCGTCCCAACAGATCAACAGTGAACCTCCCGGCAAATCTACCCGAACATGATTGTCGAGCAGTTGCTGCTGAATGCCTACTGCTACCGCTGCGCAAGCACCACTGCCACAAGCTTGGGTTTCCCCAACGCCACGTTCGTAAACCCGTAAGCGGATATGACCACGGTTTAAAATCTGCATGAAACCAATATTCGCCCGTTCAGGAAATCTTTCGTGGCTTTCCAAAGCTGGCCCCAAAATTTCTACTTCGGCTGTTTCTACATCTGGCACTTGAATCACACAATGAGGATTCCCCATAGAGACAACACCACAAAGCACAGTTCTCTCTACTACCCGTAAAATATAGGTTTTTTCTGCCCTTAACGCACGAAATGGCACATGATGCGGCTCAAATTCAGGTTCCCCCATATTAACGCAAACCTGATCATCATTGGTGATGCTCAACATCATCCGTCCCGATTGCGTACTGACTTTAATATCACGCTTATTAATTAATCCCTTAAGACGAACAAAACGGGCAAAACAACGCGCTCCATTGCCACACTGTGCAACTTCACTACCGTCAGCATTAAAAATTCGATAGTGAAAATCCATATCTGGATCATAAGGCGCTTCAACAACTAACAACTGATCGAAGCCCACACCAGTATGCCTATCTGCTAAACGGCAGATCAGCTCTGGTGAGAAATAAACATTTTGGGTCACAGCATCAACGACCATAAAGTCATTACCCAAGCCATGCATTTTGGAGAACTGCATATCATGCTCCACGTCAGCCATAGTCACTGACTATCGGCTTATCTCGCTTATTTCTGAGAGGTGCTATCCACTTTTTGCCCTTGCTGCTCAGTATTCGCGGGAATCTGAGATGCCGTTGTCGCCTTCTCGGTCGATGGTTGTTCTGGAGGAAAATAGAGAGGACCTTTTAGTCCACAGCCGGAAAGTATAAATAAAGTTATGATAGCCAGAAATCCGCGTAATTTTTTCTTCATTGCATTAATGCCTGTAATTCATACGTCAATATTCTCTATAATCGCAGTTAGACCTCGAAAAGCAAATAGGAAATGAAGATGAACGACAGTGAATTTCACCAGTTAGCTGACCAACTGATGGTTTATATCGAAGGGCAGTTGGATAATTATGATGGCAATGCCGATATCGACTGTGAAACCAATGGCGGTGTCATGACCCTCAGCTTTGATAATGACAGCAAAATTATTATCAATCGCCAGGAACCTTTCCATCAAATCTGGTTGGCAACCAAAAGCGGGGGTTACCATTTTGACTACAAAGAAGGTCAGTGGATTTGCGACCGTAGCGGTGACAATTTTTTAACCATGCTAGCACACGCCATCACTGAGCAAAGCGGCGAACCGTTCAGTTTTCCATAATTGAACCTACCCCGCACCGCGGGGTAAATCAGTAATGTGACACAGAACGATAAAGTTCTGACCGTTCTTCTCCACTTTCCCCATCATGAGTCACACACAAATGTGAAAAAGATGTTCCACTAAATGGAATAACCTGAGTTTGTCCTTCCATTTGGACGATCTGATAAAACTGCGGCAAGTTAAAGTTGATAAAACTTGAGCCGTAAGTAAACCGATCATGAGATGAAGAATAAAACCGACTGACGTCACGTACCAACTCTTCCTTACTTCCCTCACAATGAGAATAGATTTCTACCCGGTTAGTTTCATCCAGAATATAAATATTAAAACTTTTATTATCTTGCATATTTTCAAAGAAAAACTGAATAATGCCCTCACTGGCAAAACCATCAACCACTGCGGGCAAATGTGTCTCTTTAGTATTAATTTTCACCGGCAACCCATGCAATTTGTTATTAGAAATCGCCCCATAGAATTCCACGGCATTTTCCAATTTCTGCACCGATACATTAAGACGTTCAAAGAACAGCCCCCAAGTCTGGCCGGCAATGCGTAACGCTTTAAAACGGCCTGGGTCCTGACGATTGCTGGATAAACGTAATTCAATACATTCAGATACCAGTTGCTGGATTCGGGTTCGAATAAGCCCTCGTAAATGTTCGCTGTAACAGAACACTTCAACCGCTGCCGGCAGTGCAGCATCCTGATGCATCTTGCCCAATATGGTCTTCAACGCTTCCAGCACAGATTGCTCGCCACTAAAGTGTAAGGTTCGCACTTCATTCCATGAATTGCGGTAAAGTAAGTCAATACTTTCCACCAAACACTGTTGCGATTCACCAAAACTGAATACATCAAGTTTACGAAAATCAAAATGTACAACCTGATTCGAAAACTCAGCCGTCGGATCTTTCTCCAGATTGACAATAATTGCCAAATGGCGAATTTCACACGGGCTATAGAGTGCTCTCGGTGTCGGCGCTGGCAGACGAATCGGGAAATGAGCAGAAATATCATTAATCAATTCATGCAGTTTCAGCTCATCACATTGAGTTTCACCATGATGAATATGGACACACGACTTTTCTGTTAACAAGCCGTTAAAGTAGGTCCACGATACCAGTTTATTAAGATAACGATTATATTCCAGCGGTTGATGACCAATGATCGAGCCAATAGTCGGCGCCTGATTGTAAAGATACCAACCGCTGCGGTTTGCTCGTCCTTGAGGAACATAAATAAATGTTAAATTTTTCTCTGATAAGTCTGGCGAAATTTGCGGATTAACCAACGTTACTTTTCCGGGCAATGCTTCAAATGCAGCATAAAGTTTACGCGTCAGCACACCAATATCCTGTGGACTGGCACTGACACTCAGATTATTACGGCGGGCAAAACGGATAAGATTACGATAGCTCTGCATCATGGTATCAAGCAGTTCATTATGCGCATCACGAACCTGTTCAATTTTCCATGCGTTGCGGTTATCCAAAATGTTCAACCGCTCTGGCTCCCACTTCCACTCATAAACCAATTGAGTCAGAACCTGGCGTCGCCAACCAATGCAACCTTTATCATCTTGATTAAGAGAGAGCTTTTCACAAACTTTTAAATAAAAACATCGACGTATTAGATCTAACCGGGTTGTATCATTAATCTCCGTCAGATAACGGGTAACACGCTCAAGCATCATACTGTATGCATCAAGGCCAAAGCAGACTATTTCACCCGCATGCAGGCGCTGTTTCATCTCCATTGCCAGTAACTTACCATTGGGATATTCCCAAGAATAGGCTTCCAGTAATAAGCTTTTCAATACCGCTTTATAAGGGGAATCGATACTTTTGTAGAGTTGCCATAAGCTAGCGCCAAAGTACTCTTCAGCGGAGAGTTCACCCAATCCGCCGAGATCAAGCCACTCGTTTGGCGTCAGAACACCTTGCGCGTAAAGGGATAAAACATATTCATCATAATGGCGCTCTTCTTCTACGGGCACCATTTCCCATAACAAACGCTTACCCGCCATACGTACAGCGGTACGGTAAAATTCATCAAGTAATAGAATATGCTGAGTAGAACCGCAGTCCTCACCACCGAGACTACCACTCGCATTATGGCGAAAACGGTTTTCGTCAATAAGAAAAAAATTGACCTCAATACCTAGCGCTGCCGCCCACTGTTCAATAAGCGTACACTTACGTTGCAGCAAAAGGCGCTCATCATTATCAAGCCATGACTGATGACATACCCAAATATCCAGATCAGAACAATTGCTCTGCCCGATTGATGAGGTACTGCCCATTGAGTAAATACCAGTAATAGGCAGTTCACCATTGGCAGGCTGTTCTATAAAGTGATCTAATTTATTTTCTAAATCATTAAGATAAGATTTTTGTGCTTCATCATGCACGAAAAAACATACGCCATAGGGAACATTACCGTTAATGTAACCTGGCATCATCGGATGCTGATAATGCAGTAATACTGGCAGTAAACTGTATACCTGCTTAAATTCCGCACTCATGGCGGTAGAGGCGCGTTCTAACCTGAGTTGGTTTATCGCATCCAGTCTCTGCTTCAGTGTTTCGATATAAAGGTACAAGACGTCTCGCCCGATTGAGTTCCAGTGCCCAGATAAATCCCCCGTTTCCGGCTGTTATAGCTTGATGGAATTATTTAGAATGATTTTTACCAATTTATTACCGGAAACGTGATCAATTTAACACCTTGTCGATAAACCGTAAAGTCAGTAAAGCAATTGAATTACGATGTCTTGTTGTACGAAAAATCAAATAATACATTGTTATATATGGAAATAATCAAAAAAACCATACCATTTATACTTTCTTATACGAAAGAAATTTTCTCCGTCCATTTTTTCAACCTAATACGCATAATACCTCGTTATCATCAATCCGATGAAAATGACTCCGTTGGCTATATTTTAATTAATGATTCTTTTCATTCAGAATTCCTTAATTACAGAAATAATTTACTAGAAAAGTTAATTCATAATTAAATCAATCTATTTTCATTGCTATAAAAATAATTTAAAAAATTAAAATTTATTTTACAATTTAACATAACCGGCATATCTTCTTCTTAACCCCCTAACTGGAAAAAAAAGTGCTGAAATGTTAAAACGAGTGCTATGTTTTTCATTTATATGACGGCCGAAAAGCCTGAGAAATACAAACATCTATGTCAACTAAAACCATCCGTATCGCGACCCGACAAAGCCCTCTAGCCATGTGGCAGGCGCTGTATGTTCAGCAAAAACTACAACAATATCACCCAGATCTGGAGGTTCAACTGGTTCCGATGGTAACCAAGGGCGATGTCATTCTGGACACGCCTCTGGCAAAAATCGGAGGAAAAGGACTGTTTGTCAAAGAGTTAGAATTAGCTCTGCTTGAAGGCCGAGCCGATATCGCTGTCCATTCAATGAAAGATGTCCCCGTTTCTTTTCCAGAAGGGCTTGGTCTGGTCACTATTTGTGAACGTGATGATCCTCGTGATGCTTTCGTCTCTGTCAAATATCACTCTCTTGATGAATTGCCAACAGGCAGTATTGTTGGCACATCAAGTTTACGCCGTCAGTGTCAAATCCGTGAATTACGTCCTGATCTGATTATCCGTGACCTTCGGGGCAATGTTGGAACCCGCCTGAACAAGTTGGATAATGGTCACTATGATGCCATCATCCTCGCCGTCGCAGGATTGAATAGGTTAAAACTGCATGAGCGTATCCGTACGCCATTGACGGCAGAACAATCATTACCTGCTGTTGGTCAAGGCGCGGTAGGAATTGAATGCCGCCTTGACGACCAACAAACACAAACTCTGTTAGCGCCATTAAACCACTATGATACAGAAATCTGTGTTCTTGCCGAACGTGCAATGAATACCCGGCTAGAAGGGGGCTGCCAAGTACCAATAGGTAGCTATGCCATTTGGCAGGATGAGAAAATTTGGTTACGAGCATTGGTTGGCGCACCTGATGGTAGCGTTATTATTCGCGGTGAAAGAACGGCTTTACCAGAAGATGCTTGTCAGGCAGGAGTTGAATTGGCAGAAGAATTGTTAGAACGGGGCGCACGGGAAATTCTAACCGAAGTTTATCGAGGAAATCCTCCCACATGAGCATTCTGGTGACTCGCCCTGCTCCTGCCGGAGAGGAGCTAGTCAGAAAGTTACAGGCAGCGGGAAAAACAGCTTTCAGCGCGCCTTTAATCAATATTCACCCAGGTTCAGAGCTGCCACAGCTAGCTGAGAAGCTTAGCCATCTAAATACCAGTGATATGGTATTTCTGTTGTCAAAAAATGCAGTTTACTATGCAAACTTGCAGTTAAATAAAATTAATCTGTCATGGCCCGACAAGCTGATTTATTATGCTATTGGCAGATCAACCGCTCTGGCTTTTCATCAACTAACGGGTATGAATGTTATCTGGTCATCAGAGGGTGAAACCAGCGAAATCCTGCTAAAACTACCATCACTACATCAGGTTGAAAATAAACAAGCTTTGCTGCTCAGAGGAAATGGCGGACGTGAACTTATTGCCCGGACGCTGACAGAAAGAGGCGTTACAGTTAACTATTGTGAATGTTATTTCCGCCAGCCAGTAGACTACCCGGCAGCAGAATTCAGTGCCCACTGGCAAAAGTCTGGAGTACAAACTTTAGTTGTAACCAGTGGCGAAATACTGCAACTGTTATATAACTTAATACCCGAAAGTGATCGAAACAGGTGGTTATTGCATTGCCGCCTGATTGTGGTAAGCGAGCGTCTTGCACATACCGCCCGGAACTTGGGCTGGCAGGATGTTAAAGTTGCAAAAAGCGCAGATAACGACGCCTTAATTCAGGCACTAGAATAAACTGACATGGGATGCCCACTATGACGGAGCAAAAACAGTCCTCCGAGACAGTTGAACAAACAAAAACTACGGTTGAAAACTCGCAACAGCCCGAGCCCAAAACAGCGCCTCAAAAGCCAGAACGTTCTGGCACGCTAAAAAACATTATTGCCATTGCAATCATGCTGGCAATTGGCGGCGGTCTTTATTATTACGGACAGCAACAAAGCCATTTATTGAGTGCAGAGAACCACGAGCTACGCCAACAACTGGAATCAATGAAACAACAGCAATCACAGGATAAACAGCATATTGAAGCGCGGTTCAAAGAACAATCACAGACTTTAAGCCATTTTGCCGCACAAAATGAGCAACTAGGTAATAGCCTACAAGAGTTACAGGCCAAATTCTCTACGTTATCCAGTTCTGATGTAAAAAGTTGGCTACTGGCACAAGCTGATTTTCTGGTCAAGATGGCAGGCCGGAAATTATGGAATGATCAAGATATAGTCACCGCCGCTGCTCTGTTGAAAAATGCAGATGCCAGTCTCGCTGAAATGCATGATCCAAGCCTGATTGAAATCCGCCGTGCAATTACACAAGACATCAGTACATTATCTGCCATTAGTCAGATTGATTTTGACGGCATTATCCTGCGAGTTAACCAGCTTTCTAACCAGGTAGATAACCTGCGTCTGGCAGACAATACAACCGATGGTTCGCCAATGGACGAAGATAATGATGAATTAACCGGTACATTATCTGAATGGCGCCAGAATCTGAGCAAAAGCTGGAAAAGTTTCATGGACAATTTCATTACCATCCGTCGCCGGGATACCACAGCAGAGCCATTACTGGCGCCAAATCAAGATATCTATCTACGAGAGAATATCCGTGCCCGTCTGTTGATTGCCGCTCAAGCAATACCTCGTCATCAAGGTGAAGTTTTTAAACAGTCATTAGAAACGGTTTCAACTTGGGTTAGAGCTTACTTTGATATCAACGATCCCAATACCAAAGCATTCCTGGAAGAAATTGATTCATTAAGCCAACAGCCTATTTCCATCACTGCGCCAGATCAACTTTCAAGCCAGCCTTTACTGGAAAAACTGATGCAAACCCGAGTTCGTAGCTTGCTTTCCCAATCTTCTGAAACTAATCAGGAGGGTTAAGCTATGCTGAAAGTTCTATTACTGTTTGTAGTACTCATTGTTGGTATTGTGCTTGGTCCAATAGTTGCCGGCCATCAGGGATATGTTCTGATTCAAACTGACAATTACAACATTGAAACCAGTGTTACCGGCCTGTTCATTATATTTGTTCTTTTACAACTGGTACTCTGCTTCCTTGGCTGGTGCTACCGCAGAGTTATACGCACAAGCTCACGTACCCGCGGCTGGTTCCTTGGACGCAAACGCAACCGTGCCCATGCTCAAACCAAAGAAGCGCTGATCAAACTGGCAGAAGGCGATTTCAAACAAGTTGAGCAATTACTGACCCGTAACGCTGATCATGCAGAACAACCGGTAGTCAACTATTTACTAGCGGCTGAAGCAGCCCAACAACGTGGGGATGAATTCCGTACTAATCAATACTTACAACGCGCGGCAGAAGTCGCAGATAATAACCAGTTGCCTGTGGATATTACCCGTGTACGTATTCAACTCACGCAAGGTGAAATTCATGCAGCTCGTCATGGTGTAGACAAGCTATTGAATCAAGCTTCTCGCCATCCAGAAGTCCTACGCCTGGCTGAACAGGCTTATATGAAATCAGGAGCCTACCAGTCACTGATTGATATAATACCGGTAATGGAAAAAATCCATCTACACGATGAATTACAAATTCACAAATTGCGCCAGCAGGCGTATATCGGCCTGATGAATCAGTACATGGCAGAACAAGGCAGCGAAGGTTTAAAACGTTGGTGGCATGATCAAAGCCGAAAAATTCGCCATGATGTGGCTTTACAAGTTGCAATATCTGAACATTTAATTGAATGTGATGACCATGAAACTGCACAAAAGATCATATTGGAAAGTTTAAAACGTCAATACGACGAACGTTTACTCTTATTGATCCCACGCTTAAAAAGCGAAGATCCAAAGCCGATACAAAACGCGTTGGATCATCAGTTAAAACAACATGGCTCAACTCCCCTGCTAAACAGTACGCTGGGACAAGTTGCTTTGCGCCACGGAGAATGGGAAAAAGCAGTAAAAGATTTTAAAACCGCACTAGCCCAACGTCCTGATGCACATGATTATGCCTGGTTAGCAGATGCATTGGATAAACTGCGTAAACCAGAAGAGGCAGCACAGGTTCGTCGCGAAGGATTAGTACTTACTTTAAAGCGTGAGAGTAATGTAGTAAAGAGTGATCTAGCTAATAGCAATAGTGTCAGCTAACACCGTAGCGTCGTGATCTCTCATCCATCGCCATCTTTATTAGCCAGTCTACATGCCCTGATTAAAAATGCCCCGCACGGGGCATTTTTCTAACCATATTTTTTGGCAAAATCTTCATCGGAAGTGCAAAGATAAATAATAAATTCAATAAATGCGATAAGTACAGGGATAAATGTCCAGCAAAATAGCAGATATAAAATCCCCGTACCGATTTTGCCCAGATAAAATTTATGAGCGCCAATGTAACCAAGAAAAAACGCCAACAGTGCAGCAACAATTCGATTTTTACTACCAGAAGAATAAGCCTTTATCATCGCGCCACAATGTGGGCATGATTGTGCAGACTCATGCAACATTCGACCACACCCAAAGCATCCAATCATTTTTGACATCAATATTCCCCTTAAGATAAGTTTAGGAATGAAAATAAGTAGCTAAATTAATTTTATATTAAAAAAACTCACCATCATATTTTCAGTTCTGCTTATATTAGATAGTAATATCTAAACAGTATATAAACCTACCAGATATATCTCTTAGGAATAAAAAAAACACCTACCTTATAAAACAAAGATAGGTGTACAAATACAATCAGGTCTACAGACGGATAGTGCCTCACTCAACGTTGAGTCCGGTCGGCGATGAAAAGAAGGTTATATCTTACTCATCTGTGACATGGACAATAGGCACCGATAATCGGCTCTGCATCATCCCTGGGTTTATGAAGCATAGGCAATCATAAGAAATAGGATGAGCATCTACGTTTATAATAATGCATTTAGTGTGCCAACTTTTATTCAAATGAACGCTGCCTCGCTTCATCAGCTATTTCTCTATTTATTACAACAAGAAATCGAATCATCACAAAATCCATTTTATACACTGTCTCTTATTTGAGACAAAACATAAGGTATTTATTATTTTCATTAAAATTCAATTTGTTATAAGTCTCTTATTTGAGACAGCTAATATATCAATTGTCGTCAAAATACAAAAAATAAGAAATTTACATATAAAACAAATAGTTATTTTAAAAAAACAATCCACTAAATTTGAATCAAAAGAGCACAACTTGAAGGTATATGGATGGATAGGAAAGGAAATAAAAAGTCAGGGGGAACAAAAAGGGATAAAACGCAAAAAACCCTGCATTGCAGGGTTCTTTTAGAATTTGGTCGGCGAGAGAGGATTCGAACCTCCGACCCACTGGTCCCAAACCAGTTGCGCTACCAAGCTGCGCTACTCGCCGAAATTTTCTATTTTTTCTTTTCTCTTTTTTATGGTGCGAAAGGGGGGACTTGAACCCCCACGTCCGTAAGGACACTAACACCTGAAGCTAGCGCGTCTACCAATTCCGCCACCCTCGCGTGTCATAAAAAAGATGGGGTGGCTAATGGGACTCGAACCCACGACAACTGGAATCACAATCCAGGGCTCTACCAACTGAGCTATAGCCACCATAACAGCTATTTACTGCTAAACACTTAACTACCAACAGCGTAATACATCACCGCAGCTCTTGCACGCAAATAATGGCGCGCCCGACAGGATTCGAACCTGAGACCTCTGCCTCCGGAGGGCAGCGCTCTATCCAGCTGAGCTACGGGCGCTTAACGCCGTTGCGGATGGGGATAGTACGGATTTAATGATCTACTGTCCAGTGCTTTTTTAAAGAAATGATGCGTTTGATTACACCTTGTTCATTTCGTAGATAAAGCCAGCCCTTAATTTCCCTACTCATTACCACCCTGATAGTAAATTAGTCGATCAAGCTTTGAGTTTTTTACCGTTCAAAAGCTTCACCAACCAATAAATCAGCGACACTATCAACAAAAATCCCCCACCTACCAGCAATGAGAAACGGGTATCAGGGTTAATTGCCATACCTATCAACACACAACATAAAAATGCCAATGTCAGATAATTTACATAGGGGAACAGGATAGATTTAAAACCATGTTGTTTCAGTGCTTGTTGGTGATACTGACGAAAACGCAATTGGCTTATCAGAATAACAAACCACGGTACCATTCCTGGCAATACACTGGCACTGTAAACATAAACAAAAACCGCCTGCGGATTTGGGATCAAGTAATTCAAGCTAGAGCCCACCGTCAGGCACAGGATTGTAATGGCAATACAAATTACCGGTACCCCATTCTTTGACAATTTAGTCAGGGATGAAGGTAACTGATTGTTTTTCGCCAACGCATAAAGCATCCGCCCACCACTGTACATACCGCTGTTACAGCCGGAAAGTGCAGCCGTCAATACAACAAAATTAATCACGGCTGCCGCTGAGGTGATCCCCACTTTGGTAAATGTCATGACAAACGGGCTGCCCTGTGAACCCACTTCTGTCCACGGAAATAATGTAACTACAATAAAGATCGCGCCCACGTAGAAAATCAGGATACGCCAGAGAATATTGTTAATCGCTTTTTTCAATGTCACCTGAGGGTTCTTCGCTTCCCCCGCAGTGATACCAACCAACTCCACGCCCTGATAAGATGCAACCACAATACAGAGCGCAAATAAGAACCCTTGCCAATCACCCGCAAAGAAACCGCCATGCGCAGTCAGGTTATCCAATCCAATAGGCTGCCATTGATTACCAATACCGAAAAATATCAATCCCAAGCCAATCAGGATCATAACGATAATTGTGGTCACCTTAATCATCGCAAACCAAAATTCCAGCTCACCATAAAGACGTACCGCCGCAAGATTAGCCAAAGCGACCAATGCCACCGCAATCAATGCTGATACCCACTGAGGAAGTCCAGGGAACCAGAACTCAGCATAAACCCCGATAGCCGTTATTTCTGATATTCCTACCGCCACCCACATAAACCAATAGCCCCAAGCGGTGAGGCATCCCCAGTATGGGCTGAGATATTTATGACCAAAAGAGGCGAAAGAACCCGTGACAGGTTCAAGAAACAACATTTCTCCCATCGATCGCATAATGAAGAAAACAAAAATTCCGGCAATAATGTAAGCCAGCAAAACGGAAGGGCCAGCCCACTTCAATGTACTGGCCGAGCCCATAAACAGGCCGACACCAATTGTGCCGCCTAATGCGATCAGCTCTATATGACGGGCTTCTAACCCCCGTTGCAAGCTATGTTGTTGATCTGCCATAAATTCCCTGTCCATTGTTATATTGTTGTAATGTGTAATAGTAAAAACATACAAGACTGATGTTGATCAGCCATAAAAAGGTCAGGGATCAAAACATGTTTTTCCACTGAGTGGAATAAAAAATTATCCAATAATTAACTATAAATAGTGAAAATCCGGCAGGATCAAACTGTTAGATAAATATTGTGGAATAAATTCATTGTATCGACTGACAAAAGTATCGCCTGTCGAAAATTCACACGACAGGCAAGAAGCGGGTTTACAGACGGCCACCATAATAATATCCAAGAAATTTCAACAACTTGAACTGGCGACGAATACGGCTTGGTTGTGATAACAGGCGATAAAGCCATTCAAGCCCCAAATTCTGCCATGCTTTTGGCGCACGTTTTACATGGCCGGTAAATACGTCATAAGTACCGCCAACCCCCATATACAACGCATCCGAATGAATTTTTCGACAGTCACGCATAAAAACTTCTTGTTTAGGCGATCCCATTGCAACTGTCACAATCGCCGCACCGCTAGCATGAATCCGTTCAAAAACAGCATTACGTTCTTCTGGTGTGAAATAACCGTTCTGACTGCCAACAATATTGACGTTCCACTGAACCCGCAGTTTACTTTCCGTCTGTTCCAATATCTCTGGTTTACCGCCAACCAGAAAAATAGGTGTGCCTTCTTTGCCAGCACGCTCCATGATGGCTTCCCATAAATCAGCGCCCGCTACACGAGAAACTTCAGCGTCAGGGTATTTACGGCGAATAGCACGTACAATGCTGATGCCATCAGCATACAGATATTCTGCATCACTCAGCAGTGTACTTAAATCTTGGTTTTCCTCTGCCGTCAGAACTTTTTCCGCATTAATCGCAACCAGAGTACCTGTTTTTACCTGTCCACGTTGAAAAATATGGTCAAGAAAATGCGCCATATCGCGGAAGCCCCAAATATTCAGACCACGAATACTGTATTTAGGAATATTGTTTAGCTCCATTTTCTTTCCTTACATTGCAGCGAACGTTTTTGTGATACAACCAAGTTGCTAATCAGATACTTCTTAATCAGCCCTGCACTCTCAAATAACCAGTACAACAACTTAGCAATTACCAGACATAAGCCAAAAATAATACAGAAAAACACCACCCGGGAAACAAATGAATCCACGCCTTCGCGAGCTAACACAATCATGTTGAAGATCGCGCCAAAGCAAAACGCCTGCAAAATAGCGGCCTTATAACGATTAGTCTCCTGTTTCCCTAATTCATAAATCCAGTCAAACCACTTAATTATCAACCCAACTACAACCGCGCCAACCGGGATAAACAGCACGCCCCCCATCACAACCAGAGAGCCTATTAACGTTGGGGAGATTGCCAGACCAGAGTGGTTATCCAGTACTTCCCAAGTAAAATAATTCGCAGAATTCAACACAGCATCTGGGCGTCCCGGCCAAAGCCAGCTTGGAATAAAGACATAGAAATCACGGATAATAGGCGCCAACCCCTGAAAATCAATTTTGTCGTAGTTATTCAGCAGTAACGCAAGATTTTCCCACGGGGAGAAAGTATCCCTTGTAAGGTAGAGAAAAGTATAAAACGCTTCTGCACCACTGACATCCAAACTATAGCGTTTGAGCGCCAACCAAAACATGCCGACAATCCCTATTGCGCCCGCCGTTGCCAACATCCACAAAGTTATCCAGCCACGCACAATGCCAATAAACAGAAACAACGCAAATGCAATGATAATATTAGCCCGTGTTCCACCAACAATGACATAAGTCAGTATCCCAAAAGCCACTGTGCTCATCAGAAAAAATAGCCAGCGTAGCTGTGTCGGCTTCAAGAAATAAACCACCAACATGGCAGGAATAAAGAAGTAAAAAAATCGTTTTAATGCAACACCAGAAACCTGACTGGAAAAAATCTGACTGTACGACTGTAACTTAAACAGTAGAAAACCGTTTTGCATAAAGAACAGCCCCACTGTCACCATCGCAACTGATGCCAGTAGTAACCATGTAAAGTTAGTTTCTACCCGATTCATGGTAAATACCGGTGCTTTAGGCTGCATAGATGGCTTTCTTAGTCGTGTTTTATAACTGACGTAATAAATACCATAAAAACAGGTCGAAGCCAGTAGAGCATGTAGTAAGGCGTCTACAGGCGCCACTTCAACATCAAACTGAAAAACCAGCAAACATGTCAGTGGGAAACCAAAATAAAATGTCAGCAAATAAAGCAATGAGAAGAATATATTAAAATTAAAACGTACACGCCGGAATTCCTGATAGGTCAACGTCAGGATGAAAACCAGTGATATCAAGTAAACAACAAACAATCCGCCAAACTGCGTTAAAGTCATTGCTGCTCTCCCGCTGCTTTCGCCAGTGCTTGCCGCCAGCCATCAATAAAGTTCGGGCTAAAGAAAGCTATCGCGTTTCTATCCAGGGAGAGCATCTGCCGTTGTGCTTCCGCAATTAGTTGGCTATCTAAAGGATCGCCAGAGAAAAATACCGGCACTTGTTGTTCTGTCAAATCCTGCCAAAAAAGATTCTGACGACTAAGTACAAATGGCACGCCAAATTGTATCAACAGACAAATTGTTCCAATCCCCTGCTGGCGATTAAACATAAAATATCCTAAATCACAACGGCGCAGTAATGCCAGATAATCATCAAACGCCATATTTTGCTTAATAATGTTCAAATTTTCTGGCTGGAACAGCGATAAAGCAGCCTGTTCGACCTGATTAATATAAGCCTGATTGTTTTCAGGATAACCCATTGGAATAATGATTCGCACCTTATTGCCAAACTGCTTATAAATCGTTTTCAATGCCGTAATATGGCGGTTCGATCGATCACCAGAATTCCCCAACAAAATTGTCATTTTGTCATCTTTAACTGGTACTCTTTCTGCAATTGTCAAAGCAGGTTCCATTCTAGTTGGAAAATAGAGCAATGATGTTGGTACGTCCGGATGATGTTGAGAATAAAAATAGAGATCTCCACGAACCGCAAACACATGCCCTACCCGACGCTGCGCCAGACGACGCAAGAAATAGAATAGACGGAATTTTAACTGATTGGAGTCTTCATACAGATCAGCCCCCCAGACATGCCACCAAAACTGATTACGTTTGATTTTTCCTAACAACAGCGCCAACCACAAACTCACATTAAATTGGCCGTGAAAAAAAAACCGACAATTTCTATCTGAACGCGCTTGAACAATAACCGCCTGCGCCAGAGATTTTTTACTATCGAAAAACGCCATATCCAATGCCGGGCAATCATTCAATAAAGCGCGATTTCTGGTCACCACCATAAACTTCGGTTTGGCTAAAAAACCCATTTCTTGTACTAAGACGTCATTAAAAAAGCGCAATATTGTTCGATTGTGATGTGGGATATCAGATCCCAAAACGTGAATGAGGGTTGTCATGCTCGCCTACGATAAATAAGAAATGCACCACAACAAAGGGTGAAATAAATAATATAAGTTGCCATATAGGCTTGCGCTGCACCTAACGCTCCATTTATAGGAATAAGCCAGTGGGCAAAACCAGTAAGCAATAAAAACTGACTCACTTCTGTCAACACATAAAAACGCAACGCAGCCTTGGCAATCACCAGATAGCCAAAAACATAAGCGCCCACTTTTAGAACATCACCCATCAACTGCCAGGCAAATAAATCACGCATAGCAGTAAATTTGTCAGAAAACAGTAACCAAATGGCAAAATCACGCAACAGCCATACAGTAAAACTTGCAACAACCACCGCAGGCAAAACAAATTTGAGCGCCTTAATTATCTCATTTGATATTTCGCTCTTACCCTGCAACCGTGCAAGCGTTGGCAACAGATAAACACTAAAAGATGCCGTGATAAATTGCAGGTAAGCATCGGAAATACTGCTTACACCTTGCCAAATACCCACATCGTGCCAACTATAATGCGCTGCCAGCAGATTTCGCATCATAATGTAGGCAACCGGTAAGGTAATAGAAGTCAGCAGCGCCATAAGGGTAAACTTGCCAAGCTGACCAGCCAGTACCTTATCCCACATGGGCTTAAAACTTGAAATCGATACCGCTTTGAGACGCCAAACCATCAATCCCGCGGGAAATATGATTAATGCCGGCACTAAAGCCAAACCCGCCAAAGCACCTTCATACCCACCAAGGATAAAGCAGAGATAATAGGCCATCACGCCAATCATGCTACCAAAAATAATCGCCAGCGCATTCCTCTGCGCATCTCGGCATCCTTTCAAAATAGCCAAAAAATAGTTGGCAAAAGCAATCCCCATTTGAATAAAGGCAAGTGCCTGCACAACGGGCTCATAATCTTGATGACCAAATAACCCAATACTGATATACCCGCTAAACAGCAAAAAAATTACTGCCAACAGCGTGGAAAACCCAAGGATAATGGCAGAAGATGTTCCCAGTACCGCACGCAATCTTTCCGGCTGCTGCTGATATTCAGCAACATATTTAGTCACACCATTAAAAATACCGGCGCCAGCCAACACCCCAAGCACAGTGATAAGCTGACGGAAATTACCCGCCTGCCCAACCCCACTGGGACCAAAAGCAACTGCTAGTAATTTAACGATTAAAAGCCCCAAACCGATTTTTATCAGTGTGGAGCCCGCAGTCCATATTGATGCTTTAGCCAACGACATATCAGGCGAAGTATTCTCGAATATGTTTAATGACGATCTGCTGTTCAGCGTCTGTTATGTTGTAAAACATCGGCAAACGCACTAGACGATCACTTTCACAGGTAGTAAAACGGTCTTCTCCGTGAAAACGGCCAAATTTTTCACCACCGGGGCTGGTGTGCAGAGAAACATAATGGAATACCGCTAATACACCCGCGTCCTTCATATAGCTATTGAATGCTGAGCGTTCTTCAACATCTTTCAGCTTGATATAGAACATATGAGCATTATGCTCCAACCCTTCCGGTATGACAGGCAATGTCAAGAGACCAGCATCAGCCAGCGGTTTTAATGCTTGATAATAGGTATTCCACAAGGCAAGGCGACGCTCATTGATTTTTTCAGCTTCTTCCAATTGCGCCCACAAATAAGCAGCCTGAAGCTCCGACATCAGATAACTCGAACCGATATCGCGCCAAGTATATTTATCAACTTGACCACGGAAAAACTGGCTACGATTAGTCCCTTTTTCGCGAACAATTTCCGCCCGGGAAATCAGTGATTGATCATTAATAAGCGCTGCGCCACCTTCACCGCCAGAGGAGTAGTTTTTGGTTTCGTGGAAACTGTAGCAACCAATGTGTCCAATAGTTCCCAAGGCACGCCCTTTATAAGTGGACATTACCCCCTGTGCTGCATCTTCCACGACAAACAGGTTATATTTCTCGGCCAGAGCCATAATGGTATCCATTTCGCAGGCCACGCCAGCGTAATGCACTGGAACAATCACGCGGGTTTTCTCTGTAATTGCTGCTTCGATTTTGGTTTCATCAATATTCATGGTATCCGGACGGATATCCACGAATACAATGGTTGCTCCACGCAGTACAAACGCGTTAGAACTGGAAACGAAAGTGAAGCTCGGCATAATAACTTCATCACCGGGTTGAATATTCAGCAAAATAGCTGCCATTTCCAGTGAAGCTGTACAGGATGGCGTTAATAGAACTTTCGGGCAATTGAAATGTTGTTCCATCCACTCTTCACAACGTTTGGTGAAACCACCATCCCCGCAAAGCTTACCGCTCTCCATTGCTTGCTTCATGTAACCTAATTCAGTGCCAACGACTGGTGGTCTGTTAAATGGAATCATTTCATCCCCTATATAACCAATACGCGGTGCTTTCAACAAATGCACCACTGCGTGTATAAAGACGCAAAGCAGCAATGTTGCTGGTTTGTGTCGCAATTCTTAACTGATGTATTTGGTGGTGCTGACACCACTGCTGCGCCGCCAACATTAATTTTGAGCCAATCCCACAGCCAATATTTCCTGGGAATACGGCTAGTAAACCTATACGAGCCTCTCCTGCTCCTATATCCCGTAAGGTAACAAATCCTGCGGGTTGCCCATTATCTCCATTTACCAGTAAACATTGATGATCAAACGTCCCCAACACTGCTTTCTCAACCCAAGTAGCGTAGAAACGACCACTATCCTGCGGTTGATACCACGGGGTTCGGAAACGACTCAAAGGAAATACGTTGGAAGCTACCTCCTTCAACATCGGGATATCTCGCTGCTCGGCCGAAAGCAGCTTACTCTCAGAGTTGTCATTGTTAGCATTTACTATGCCAATCATTAAGGAAAGGTCTATTTCTCCTTCCACTAGCGAAAAGCCCAATACGGACAATCCATCAATAAGATCTAATCGCTGCGTAGGTACTTTAGCTTGCACTAAAGCATACTGATCTAACTGAGATGAAGTTAGCAGACTGGCATCAGATGTGAAATCAAGGCGCGCGGTGGACAGCCCAAAATAGTGGCTATCCCACTCTAATGGTTCAATATTGGCGCGCACGGACATGTAGTAGATCCAGCAGATATTGGCCATAGCCAGTTTTTGACAAGGATTTTACTGTTTCTCTTAACTGTACATCATCCAGCCAACCATTACGCCAGGCGATCTCTTCAAGACAGGCAATCTTAAAGCCTTGACGTTTCTCAACGGTCTGCACAAAAGTGCTGGCCTCAATCAAGCTGTCATGAGTGCCAGTATCCAACCAAGCAAAACCACGCCCTAACAACTCAATATTTAGTTCGCCACATTCCAAATACATCTGGTTAATACTGGTAATCTCTAGTTCACCTCTGGCAGAAGGCTTGACCTGCTTAGCAAAATCTACTACTTGATTATCATAGAAATAGAGACCCGTTACCGCCCAGTTGGATTTTGGCTTTTCTGGTTTTTCCTCAATAGAAAGAACGCGGAACGCGTCATCAAATTCCACCACCCCAAATCGCTCAGGATCCATAACTTGATAACCAAAAACAGTTGCCCCTTTTCCACGGGAAACCACATTCCTCAGTTTCGGACTGAACCCTTGTCCAAAGTAAATATTGTCTCCCAATACCAAACAGCAAGGCCCGCCGTTGATGAACTCCTCACCAATCAAAAATGCCTGAGCTAAACCATCCGGTGATGGCTGTTCTTTATAACTTAAGTGAATACCAAATCGACTACCGTCCCCCAACAACCGACGGAAAGAAGGTAAATCTTCTGGTGTAGAGATAATCAGAATATCACGTATCCCTGCTAGCATCAGTACTGACAAAGGATAGTAAATCATTGGCTTATCATAAATTGGCAGTAATTGTTTGGAAACACCCTGTGTTATCGGATGCAACCGGGTTCCTGATCCACCTGCCAGAATGATCCCTTTCATCTTTACTGCCCCCATCGTCACTCAGTTTTTACCTAATCCAAGGCGCTCACCGGCATAAGAGCCGTCTTGAACTTTACGCCACCAGTTTTCATTTTCCAAATACCACTGAACTGTTTTACGAATACCTGATTCAAATGTCTCTTGTGGTCTCCAGCCTAACTCATGCTCAACTTTAGCCGCATCAATGGCATAGCGCATATCATGGCCTGGGCGATCCGCAACATAAGTAATCAAATCTCGATAATAAGCAATTCCCGCTGGTTTCTCAGGACAAAATTCTTCCAGCAATTCACAAATCGCACAAACCACATCAATATTTTTGCGTTCATTATGACCACCAATATTGTAGGTTTTGCCCGGTTCAGCTTTTGTCACAACCAAATAGAGTGCTCTGGCATGGTCTTCCACATACAACCAATCGCGAATTTGTTTCCCTTCACCATATACCGGTAAAGATTTTCCTGCTAATGCATTTAAGATCATCAGTGGGATCAGTTTTTCCGGGAAATGATAAGGACCATAGTTATTTGAACAATTGGTGATAATGACCGGTAAACCATAAGTCCGGTGCCACGCTCTTACCAAATGATCGCTGGATGCTTTGGACGCCGAATATGGACTACTTGGCGCATAAGGTGTTGTTTCGGTAAAGAAACCCTCTTCATCATGTAAATCACCATACACTTCATCTGTTGAAATATGGTGAAAACGGAAAACAGCCTGTTTCTCTTCACTGAGTTTCTGCCAGAAAGCACGCGCAGCTTCCAACAAAGTATAAGTCCCCACAATGTTGGTTTCGATAAATGCCGCCGGGCCATCAATAGAGCGATCCACATGGCTTTCTGCCGCCAAATGCATCACACAATCCGGCTGATATTGTTCAAAAACTCGATCCAGATCTTCACGTTGACAGATATCAACCTGTTCAAACGCATAACGAGGGCTATCCGCCGCCGGGGCAAGAGACGCCAGATTACCGGCATAAGTCAGGCTATCAACCACAACCACGCTGTCTTCTGTATTCTCAATGATATGCCGCACAACCGCGGAACCAATAAAACCTGCACCACCTGTGATTAGAATACGTCTCAACGCCAGACTCCTTTTGTATCCACAATCCACTTCTGTTTAATTTCATGACTGTTTACAGCTTTAAACTGATGATGATCCACCAGCATCAACAGGATATCCGCTTCTTCCAGCGCCTTTTCCAGATTAACTAATCGAGTTATTTCCTTCAAGGAAGCAGGTAATTCATGAACATGAGGTTCTACAGCCAGCGTTTCACCTGCATGCCATTGCGCAATCATACCGGTGATATGTGCCGCTGGGCTCTCACGCAAATCGTCAATATTGGGTTTAAATGCCAGACCAAAACAGGCAATTTTCACTTCGCTTGCCCGTTTTCCACTTTCAGCCAAACAATCCGCAACAGCCGCTTTTACTTGATCCACAACCCACAATGGTTTGTCATCATTAACCCTACGTGCGGTATGAATAAGACGTGATTGTTTCGGGTTTTGAGAAACAATGAACCACGGATCAACAGCAATACAGTGACCACCCACGCCAGGACCCGGCTGGAGAATATTTACGCGTGGATGACGATTTGCCAAACTGATCAGTTCCCACACATTGATACCTTGATCAGCACAAATCAAGGAAAGTTCGTTGGCAAATGCAATGTTTACATCTCGGAAACTGTTTTCTGTCAGCTTACACATTTCTGCTGTCCTTGAATTAGTGACAACACATTCACCTTCAAGGAAGATTTTATACAGCTCGCTCGCTCTGGCCGAAGATTTTGACGTCATACCGCCAACAACGCGGTCATTCTTAATTAATTCAACCATAACTTGTCCTGGCAACACACGTTCAGGACAGTAAGCGATATCAATATCAGACTCTTCTCCAACCTGCTGTGGGAAAGTTAAATCAGGACGCGCTGCTGCTAGCCATTCCGCCATCTGCTCCGTCGCACCTACTGGTGAGGTAGATTCCAGAATAACCAGATCACCTTTTTTCAGCACCGGCGCCACAGATTCGGCTGCGGAACGGACGTATGCCATATCCGGCTCATGATCGCCTTTAAAAGGCGTCGGAACAGCTATCAAAAAAGCATCTGCTGGTAACGGGGCAATCACTGCTTTCAGGTAACCGCCTTCTACGGCAACTTTCACCACTTTGTCTAGATCTGGTTCTACAATATGAATTGCACCACGGTTGATGGTTTCTACTGCACACTGATTAACATCCACGCCAATGACTTTCTTATTACGGGATGCAAACGCCGCCGCCGTTGGCAAACCAATATAACCAAGACCAATAACAGAAATAGTTTCAAAGCTCATAGTGTCACCTGATTTTTTTCAAAGCATCGAGAATACGTTGACAGGCATCGCCATCCCCGTAAGGATTATGAGCGCGGCTCATTTGTTGATAGGCAGCATCGTCTGTCAACAATCGAGCCACCTCTTCCACGATAGTTTTCGTTTCTGTCCCTACCAGACGCACCGTTCCAGCATCAACCGCCTCTGGCCGTTCAGTCGTATTACGCATTACCAATACCGGTTTTCCTAAAGAAGGAGCTTCTTCTTGAATGCCGCCGGAATCGGTCAGGATCATATAGGCATGGTTCATTAGATAAACAAATGGTAAATAATCCTGGGGTTCAATGAGAATAATGTTATCAATATTATGCAAAATGCGCTTTACTGGCTCACTGACATTCGGGTTTAGATGAACCGGATAGACTACTTGCACATCTGGATGAGCGCGAGCTATCTGTGCCAAAGCTTCACAAATTCGTTCAAATCCGCCGCCAAAACTTTCACGACGATGCCCCGTCACCAGAATCATTTTTTTATTAGCATCAATGAATGGGTAGCGCTTCGCTAGCTTACTCCGCATAGCCTCATCATTCATTATTCGATCACGTACCCACAGCAACGCATCAATCACTGTATTTCCGGTCACAAAAACCCGATTATCTGCAATGGATTCTTTCAATAAATTATTGTGGGAGTTTTCTGTCGGAGCAAAATGATACATTGCCAGATGCCCAGCAATCTTACGGTTTGCCTCTTCCGGCCAAGGAGAATAAAGATCTCCCGTTCTTAATCCAGCTTCAATGTGACCAACAGGGATACGTTGGTAGAACGCAGCCAAACTGGTTGCCATCGTTGTGGTAGTATCTCCGTGAACCAATACAACATCAGGCTTAAATTCTGCTAAAACGGGCTTTAATCCTGCCAAAATACGACAGGTAATATCCGTTAGATCTTGCCCTGATTTCATAATATTGAGATCAAAATCGGGAGTGATCTCAAAAAGGTGTAACACCTGATCCAACATTTCCCGATGTTGGGCAGTGACACATACTTTCGCTTCGAAGGCTTCATCCCTTGCCAATGCGTGTACTAGCGGAGCCATCTTGATGGCCTCCGGCCGAGTACCAAACACAGTCAACACTTTCACAGTGACTCTCTTATAGTCAGTAAATTGCAGATTTTCCTGCAAACAATACTCTTAATGCTATTTACTCCTGCTGCTAGAGTTGCAGAAGAGATCCCTCAGAAGCCGTTATTCCTAAAATCATCTGATTATTTACGCGAACATCTAACCAATGCCACGCCGGCCCCTACTAAAGCACCAACTGCCCCCCACATGATCATCAAAAACATTCTACGAGGGCTGTCTCTAGCAACAGGTTCTTCTGGTGTTCTCAAATAGCGGTAAGTCTGGAATTGATCCGGTAATATCGGGGTAACATCCAATGCTGCTAACATTGCAATATTTTGGTCATAGTCCACATCATACTTAGGCCCTGTTGCTTCCAAAGTCTCAAGTTGAGCCTGTAACAACGGCGCCCCTAACATAAACATTTTTGAATCGGGCAACTGATCCACCGGCGTATCCGTTTGGTTGCGCCGAATCCCTTGTTTTTCCGCAATTTTCAGAGATTGCTGTAATACATTCATTTCACGGTTATAAACCGCTTTAGCGACCATTTCCTGGCGTTTAACCAGTGCATTCATAGATTGGGCACGGGTAACCCATGCGCCTTCCACTTCATCATTTAAATGAGTACTAGCACGACTATTGGCAAAAGCAATGTATTGGCGCAGGAGTTGATTGGCTTGTCCAGAAGACTCCGCAGTCAGTTTAATGCTGTCATTCAGTACTTTTTTATCATCATGGGGAATAAACTGAATATTATTAACTAACTCATCTAATAAGGCCGCATCGGCTCTGGCATCGCCCTCCTGATGCTGCTTGTAATAATCAGATTTCAACCAGAATTCACGGCGAGTATCGTATGCTGCAACCTGAGTGATGAACTCCTTATAGGCTTCCTCTGGAATAGACGGTAACTGAGTTTCCGGTGAAATGTTAATGTGAGTATCTAGATTGCGCAAAAACTGCTGCTGAGAGTAATAACTTCCCAATTGATTAATCGTAGGCAGATCAGTGATTGCTGTGGCACTCCATTTTTGTTGCATCAGATAAGATGCCCCTAGCGCCCCGGTTGCGAAAATTATTGCCAGTACAACAATCCATATCTTTCCACGCCATAGCGCACTGCACAAGGCCCTGATATCCAGCTCATGCTCCAGAGCTTGTTCATCCTGAATAGACTTCGTTTCTGATTTTATCACTGCACAGAACCTCTGCTGATAATAGATGTTTAATGGTTAGCTGAACGGCGCATACGACGCTTTTGCCGTTTGATAAAACGGGCTACCTTCCATACACGCTTGAGGCAATAGCCATACAACACAAATGCAAGCAAGAACAGTGCCAACATTACCCACTCAGGCACAAATTCCAGCCATTCTCCGGTAATGCCGATAGAGGCTAATAAAGCGGCGGCAACAGTGATTAAAATAAAAGCCTGGCGTGGCGAGAATCCAGACCGCATAACTAGATGGTGAATATGTTGCCTATCAGGAGAAAATGGACTCATCCCTTTGCGTAACCGGCGGTACATAATAGCAACCATATCCATTAATGGAATAGCAACAACCCACAACGCAGTAACTGGATTAACCGGATGCTCATTCCCCTGAGTAGATTCAATGAGCAACCAAATAAGGGTAAAACCAATCAGCGTACTGCCCGCATCTCCCATAAACACTTTGAAACGTTGACTCAATAAACCAAGATTAAGAACAATATAAGGGAGAATGGCGGCAATAAATGCAAAACACCATAATGCTAACGCCGTATTGCCACTTTGATACAGTAAGATCCCCAAAGCACCGAAGGAGACACAGGATAATCCACCTAATAATCCATCTATCCCATCAACCATATTGAATGCATTGATAGCAGCCCAGACAGCAAATAATGTCACAACATAACTAAATGGTCCAAGTGTCATGTCCCAAGGACCAAAAGCATAACCAAGACTATCTAATTTCAGGCCGGCAAAATACATCATCGCAATACCAACCAGAGCTTGGATGGTTGCCCGGACCTTAACGCTGATATCAAAACGATCATCCAATGCGCCGATAAATACCAACACACCGGCACAAATCAAATATAACCACTTGTGAGGAATAAATTCTTTTGTAATAACAAAAGCAAAACAGATCCCAACAAATATTGAGATTCCTCCAACCAGAGGCACTAACCCCTGATGACACTTACGATAATTGGGCTTATCAACAAGGCCAACTTTCTTTGCTATTTTGCGTGCCATAAACAAAAACGCAAAAGAAAACAGAAAAACATAAAAAATTTCAATATTCATGCTAAGAATATTCACGATGATAACTCTCTGTAAAAAGTAAACACACCCTGGTCATTTATCAACCGAAAACATATGATTTTCTAGCCAGAATCTACCCTCACGAGCACCCTAACTTGTGAAAACACTGCTTATTATGAAAAAATTAATGGCCTTTATACTCTTACATCATTCTTTTAATACTTATTTCAAATATATGGCAGCATATACAACTAGCAAAATACATGCCATAACAGTGCAATGAATACAAAAAACGCCACGAAACTGTGGCGCTGATTAAAATTATTACGAATGGAGTTAAAAACTACGAACGTTTCATCATGTCAAAGAAATCGTCGTTCGTTTTGCTCATAGCCAGTTTGTTGATAAGGAATTCCATCGCATCAATTTCTCCCATCGGGTGAATAATTTTGCGCAGAATCCACATTTTCTGTAGCTCTTCAGAGGTGGTGAGTAGCTCTTCTTTTCGTGTACCAGAACGGTTGTAATCGATAGCTGGGAAAACACGTTTCTCAGCAATTTTACGGGAGAGATGCAGCTCCATGTTGCCAGTGCCTTTAAACTCCTCGTAAATCACTTCATCCATCTTGGAACCCGTATCCACCAACGCAGTCGCAATAATGGTCAGACTTCCGCCCTCTTCCACATTACGCGCAGCACCGAAGAAACGTTTCGGACGATGTAACGCGTTAGCATCCACACCACCAGTCAATACCTTACCGGATGCAGGAACAACCGTGTTATAAGCACGTGCTAAGCGAGTAATGGAGTCGAGCAGAATAATCACGTCTTTTTTGTGTTCAACCAGACGTTTTGCTTTCTCAATAACCATCTCTGCCACTTGAACGTGACGAGAAGCCGGCTCATCAAAAGTAGAAGCAATAACCTCACCTTTTACCAGACGTTGCATTTCAGTGACTTCCTCTGGACGCTCATCAATCAGAAGTACCATCAATACACAATCTGGATGATTGTGAGCAATGTTAGCAGCAATATTTTGCAGCAACATCGTTTTACCTGCTTTTGGCGGCGCGACAATCAGACCACGTTGCCCACGGCCAATTGGCGCAGCCAGATCCAGAACGCGAGCAGTCAGATCCTCAGTTGAACCATTACCACGCTCCATACGCAGACGGCTATTAGCGTGCAGAGGTGTTAAGTTTTCAAAAAGAATTTTACTGCGAGCATTTTCTGGTTTGTCAAAATTAACTTCGTTAACCTTCAACAGGGCAAAATAGCGCTCACCTTCTTTAGGTGGACGAATTTTACCTGAAATTGTGTCGCCGGTGCGGAGGTTAAAACGACGGATTTGGCTAGGAGAAACGTAGATATCATCGGGGCCGGCAAGGTAGGAACTGTCTGCTGAACGGAGGAATCCAAATCCATCCTGCAATATCTCCAGCACGCCATCACCGAAGATATCTTCTCCGCTTTTCGCATGCTGCTTAAGGATAGAGAAGATAATGTCTTGTTTACGCATACGGGCTAGATTTTCCAGCCCCATATTTTCGCCGAGTGTAATCAGTTCAGATACCGGCGTATTCTTTAATTCGGTAAGATTCATAATGGTGGGTTCTTAAACTCGGGGTATATCTCGAACTATGAACGTGAATAGTATGGCAGCGTCATCGATCGGTGCCTGTTTATTTTGTACAAAAACAAATCAGACCTTTAATACATTATTCATATAAAAAGGTAGTAATTTGAAGTACTAAGATTGAACTCAAATAAGACTGACAGGCTGTCAAAAACGCTGTTGAGATAATGCTGAAACATTACTGATTTCTATAAAAACTATCTCAACGTAACGAGCTATACGCCAGATTATTCCCGTATAACCCATTGGATATTTTAGACTATCCAGAGATAACAGACTTATCAGACACTACAGATTATTCAGTATGCAACATACTTCTAACATGATGTATGTGATACAAGCAGTGGCGCTAACTTATCACGCTTCTTTACGGACGTCTAGCGGTCAATGAAATAAATAATAGTATACGCTAAACGCCCGGTATTAATGTGAGCTTACTTCAATCAGAGATTAGCATCCAAAAATTCTTTCAATTGAGTTTTTGACAGTGCTCCCACTTTAGTAGCAGCAACCTGACCATCTTTAAACAGCAACAACGTAGGAATACCACGGATACCATACTTAGGAGCGGTTGCCGGGTTATCATCAATGTTCAATTTAGCAATAGTCAGTTTGCCTGAATATTCTGGGGCAATTTCATCCAAAATAGGCGCAATCATTTTACATGGCCCACACCAGGCAGCCCAAAAATCGACAAGAACTGGGCCTGCTGCATTAAGAACGTCAGTATCAAAGCTAGCATCACTCAAATGAATAATTTTTTCGCTCATTTTTTACTCCAAAGAATAATTTTTTACCATGCTAGTGTAACATTACTGATATAAGGTTGCCTTTATTTCAGCGGATACACTTTCGTAAGACAATGGTTAACTGATATTCTACCACACTATGAGTAAAACACACTTGACAGAAAAGAAGTTTTCCGACTTCGCCTTGCACCCCAAGGTTATAGAAGCTCTTGATAATAAGGGTTTTTCTAATTGTACACCGATACAAGCACTGACATTGCCTTTCACTGTCGAAGGTCGTGATGTCGCGGGGCAAGCGCAAACCGGTACGGGGAAGACGCTAGCATTTTTAGCGTCTGCTTTTCATTATTTACTAACTCATCCCGCAACGGAGGAGCGTCAAACCAATCAGCCAAGAGCGCTGATTATGGCTCCTACCCGTGAACTTGCTGTACAGATTTACTCGGATGCAGAAGATCTGGCACGGGTAACAGGTTTAAAGATGGGTCTTGCCTACGGCGGTGATGGTTACGACAAACAGCTAAAAGTACTGGAATCTGGTGTTGACATTGTTATCGGCACTACCGGACGTCTGATCGACTACACCAAACAGGGGCACATTAATCTAAATGTGGTCCAAGTTGTGGTTCTTGATGAAGCTGATCGCATGTACGATCTCGGTTTTATCAAAGATATCCGCTGGCTATTCCGCCGGATGCCACCAGCAAACGAACGTATGAACCTGCTGTTTTCCGCCACACTCTCTTACCGAGTCCGAGAATTGGCATTTGAACAAATGAATCATGCCGAGTATGTCGAGGTAGAACCGTTACAGAAAACGGGACACCGTATCCGCGAAGAGCTGTTTTATCCTTCTAATGAAGAAAAGATGCGCCTGCTTCAAACGTTATTGGAAGAAGAATGGCCTGATCGCTGCATCATTTTCGCCAATACAAAACATCGTTGTGAAGATATCTGGGCTCATCTGGCTGCTGACGGACATCGAGTTGGGTTACTAACCGGTGATGTAGCACAAAAAAAACGGTTACGCATTCTGGAAGAATTCAGCAACGGCAATATTGATATTCTGGTTGCAACTGATGTCGCAGCCCGTGGATTGCACATTCCTTCAGTCACTCATGTTTTTAATTATGACTTACCCGATGACTGCGAGGATTATGTCCACCGCATAGGCCGTACAGGCCGTGCAGGTGAAAGCGGCCACTCGATCAGCCTGGCCTGTGAAGAATATGTTTTAAACCTGCCAGCGATTGAAAATTATATTCAGCACACTATCCCGGTCAGCAAATATAACAGTCAAGCCTTGCTGAAAGATTTACCGGCTCCTAAACGCCGCCACCGTTCACGTTCAGGAAACCATCAGCGCCGTAACAATTTGTCGCATCGTAATAATACACCACGTAATAACCGTAAACGTTCAGGCTGAATAATGATGCTGAGTTCTTCTTCGCTCTATGCGGCTATCGACCTGGGTTCAAACAGTTTTCATATGCTGGTTGTGCGCGAAATATCCGGCAGTATGCAGATACTGGCACGAATCAAACGTAAAGTCAGGCTGGCCGCCGGATTAGATAAAAACAACCGCTTATCTCAACAGGCAATGGAGAGAGGCTGGCAATGTCTCAGGATTTTTTCTGAACGCTTACAGGATATACCACCATCACAAATCCGCGTTGTTGCTACAGCAACTTTACGTATCGCTGAAAATTCAGACGAATTTGTGAAAAAAGCATCAGAAATCCTTGATTGTCCGGTTAAGGTGATCAGTGGCGAAGATGAAGCTCGGCTTATTTATCAAGGTGTTGCCCATACAACCGGCGGCCCTGAAAAACGTCTGGTTGTCGATATTGGCGGTGCAAGTACAGAGCTGGTTACGGGGAATGGAGCAAAAGCCACTCAGTTATCCAGCCTAAGTATGGGCTGTGTTACCTGGCTTGAAGGCTACTTTAATGACCGTAGTCTGACGGAAGAAAATTTCGCCAAAGCCGAAACTGCCGCACATGAAACGTTGAAACCCATTGCTCCAAAGCTGATCGAACAAGGCTGGCAGATTTGTGTAGGCGCTTCCGGCACCGTTCAGGCTCTGCAAGAAATCATGATTGCTCAGGGTATGGATGAGCTGATCACTTTACCAAAACTTCAAGAACTCAAACATAAAGCGATTGAGTGCGGTAAGCTGGAAGAATTGGAAATAGAAGGATTAACGCTGGAACGGGCTTTAGTTTTCCCAAGTGGTCTGGCTATCCTGATAGCGATTTTCCAGGCATTAAATATTGAAAATATGATCCTTGCGGGCGGCGCCTTACGGGAAGGTCTTGTTTACGGCATGCTGGATTTACCAATAGAGCCAGATATTCGTACTAGAACACTACGTAATATACAGCGCCGTTTTCAGTTAGACGTTGAACAATCTCAACGGGTTAAACAATTGGCTGAACACTTCCTACCACAAATTGCTAAACCTTGGGAACTTGATAGCCGATGTTATGAATTATTACAAAGTGCCTGTCTGATACATGAAATTGGCCTGAGCATTGATTTCCACCAAGCTCCATCACATGCAGCCTATCTGATCAATTATCTCACTCTCCCCGGCTATACGCCCGCACAGAAAAAACTCTTAGCCACATTACTAAAGAACCAAAGTGGCCCGATTGATTTGTTTTCCTTTAATCAACAAAACGCCTTACCTCTGATACAAGCTCAACGTTTATGTCGTCTGT
The DNA here is from genome assembly GCF_038085095.1 of Photorhabdus sp. P32. NCBI lineage: Bacteria > Pseudomonadati > Pseudomonadota > Gammaproteobacteria > Enterobacterales > Morganellaceae > Photorhabdus > Photorhabdus sp. P32. Next base: position 69,870 of record NZ_JAZGJN010000278.1, read on the forward strand.
TGCGGTTAGCTATCATCTTCGCCAATCGCCGCCGGGATGACACACTCCCTGCTCTACATTTAAAAGTGAGTGGTGAAACGTTAACAATAACGTTACCTCATGGCTGGCTAATGCAGCATCCTCTACGGGCAGAATCTTTACAGCAGGAAATTCAGTGGCAAAACCATGCTCAATGGCCGCTTATTTTAGGCGAGCAGAATACTTAAATCTGAATTAAACCATTTTCCCTGTATCACTGTGATACAGGGAGTTTTCGATATAATTTACGACTTATTTTTTTGTCCAAGCCCTAAACGCGATCTGATATCCGCGATACGCGATTGCCCTTTTTGCATTCTTTCTTCGGCAGTCACGATTTTTTTATCTTGCGGCCAATGTAAGTCATCCTGTGGCAACTCATGCAAAAAACGACTGGGTTCTGGACGGATTAACTCGCCATATTGACAACGCTCTTTGCATAAAGTAAAGAATAACTCCCGTTGAGCGCGGGTGATCCCTACATAAGCCAATCGGCGCTCTTCATCAATATTTTCTTCATCAATACTGCTCTGATGAGGCAATAGCCCTTCTTCCATGCCGACCAGAAATACATAGGGAAACTCCAATCCTTTGGAAGCATGTAGAGTCATCAATTGCACCTGATCAAACTCCTCGCCGTCCTCGTCTCGCTCCAGCATATCCCGTAATGTGAAACGCGCGACCACCTGAGATAAAGTCATTGGTTCGTTCAGTTCATCACCTTCCAGCATTTCACTCATCCAAGTGAATAACTGATTAATATTTTTCATCCGCATCTCAGCCGCTTTTGGACTCGGTGATGTTTCGTACAGCCAACTTTCATAATCCATACCATGTAGTAGATCACGCACAGCTAGCAAAGGATCTCGTTCAACCTGACGAGTTATCTCATCCATCCAGTGAGTAAAACGCTGTAGCGCCGCCAAACCGCGGCCGGTTAGACTTTGCTCCAAACCGAGATCAAAACTAGCCTGATAGAGACTTTTATTGCGTTGATTCGCCCACTCCCCCAATTTTTGAATAGTAGCCGCCCCAATTTCACGCCTTGGTGTATTGACAATTCTTAGGAATGCGCTGTCATCTTCAGGATTAGTCAGCACCCGCAGATAAGCTAGCAAATCCTTAATTTCAGGGCGGGCAAAGAAAGAAGTGCCACCAGAAATCCGGTAAGGAATGCGGTTTTGCATCAGCATCTTTTCAAACACCCGGGATTGATGATTTCCTCGGTAGAGAATGGCGTAATCTTTATATTGAGTCTTATTGATAAAGTGATGCGCCATCAGCTCCCCAATAACCTTTTCCGCCTCATGCTCTTCATTATTAGCGGTAATCACTTTCAACGGATCACCATACCCCAATTCAGAAAAAAGCCGTTTTTCAAACACGTGAGGGTTATTGGCGATCAAAATATTAGCTGCTTTCAGAATACAGCCAGAGGAACGATAGTTCTGTTCCAGTTTGATCACATTAAGCTTTGGGAAATCCTCTTTCAGCAGCACCAAATTTTGAGGTCTTGCGCCGCGCCATGAATAGATCGATTGGTCATCATCGCCCACCACCGTAAAGCGAGCCCTTTGTCCCACCAACAACTTAACCAGTTGATATTGACTGGTATTGGTGTCCTGATATTCATCTACCAACAGATAACGGATACGGTTTTGCCAACGTTCCCTGACTTCTTCATCACGCTGCATCAGCAAAGTCGGTTTAGTAATCAGATCGTCAAAATCCAATACATTACAGCTCGCCAGATGTAAATCATAACGGCAATAACATTCAGCAAACTGATGCTCCTGAGCGGAGCGGGCCAATGCCAAAGTTTGCTGTGGAGAAAGCAAATCATTTTTCCAGTTTGAAATGGTAGAGATCAATTTTTGTAATAGATCTTTATCTTCCTCCAGTAAATCGGCTGTTAAATCTTTCAACAGAGCCATCTGGTCCTGCTCATCAAACAACGAGAAATTGCTTTTCATTCCCAAGGCTTTGTACTCGCGCTTAATAATTTCCAATCCCAACGTGTGGAAAGTAGAAATCATCAGCCCCTTAGCCTCTTTGCGCCCTAGAGTTTGTGCTACACGCTCTTTCATTTCCCGCGCAGCTTTATTAGTAAACGTCACAGCGGCGATATGACGAGGCTGATAGCCACAAGTACGGATAAGATGAGCAATTTTATTGGTGATCACTCTAGTTTTACCAGAACCTGCCCCCGCCAAGACCAGACAAGGACCGGTAACAAATTCAACTGCTTGCTGTTGGCTAGGATTTAATCGCATGGTATTTAATGAATTATGTCAAAGCAGTATTTCAAGAGATGGAATTGTAGCAGAAAGACAGGACAGGATTCCACTTTACACAAACAGCAACCAACAGATGGATATTGATAATCTTGTTCATTCAATACTGAATCCCCATATATTTTCACTGATAGGATAAGGATTATTGCAACCAAGTTCCTGTGAGATAAAATAATTATTTACAATATTCTCGCTTTATATTGGAATCACTTAACGAAGCACTAAGTAATTTTATCCAAAATTTCTATATTCATATCCACTCTAACCTGATCATTACCGCTTAATTGATATGTAATATAATTAATATTGAGTGCATTGGTTACTTCAATTACTACTTAAGCAATTTCACTCCGGGAAAGATCGGCACTGAGAAAATAACCATTTCGATAAATAACGCTGGCTCTTATTGCTTTTTAAAGAAAATCTCCATCATATTGCATTCGATAATCTTTATAAATGAACTTATTAGTACTCGCAACTATGCACTCCAATTAAATATCTTTAATATCTCTTACTTATCCTTCATCAATATAAAATAGAAATAATCTCTTTGAATTTATACCCGTCATCTTTCAAGTTGCCTCTTTGTTGGCTGCACTCACTCACCCCGGTCACATAGTTATCTATGCTCCCGGGGATTCGCTCCCTTGCCGTCGCGATGCATCTTGAAATCCATTGGGTATAGACTTATTATTCTAAGAAGATTGTAGTAGCGATTAAAATAAATCACCAAAACACAATTAGAATTCATTTAGCGTGCACCCCATTCTTATAATAACTTCTTCTAAGCAGGGGTCAACTGAACTTCCTTCAATTAATTCTGAGAAATTATTTTCAGATAACCAGACATCGTTATAAATTGTGTCGATGTAACGTTCCCCACCATCAGGAATAATGACAACAATATTATCCCCAGGTTTAAAATCATCTAAATGATCTAATACAGCATAAACTGAACAAGCTCCCGTTCCACCAATCAAAATACCCTCATTTCTAGCTAATTCTCTTGCCGTCCAGAATGCATCAATATCTGCAACCTTCAAGGTAAAATCGATGTTATTAATATCGAGAATAGAAGGTGTAAATGGCAGCCCCGCGCCTTGTACCAAAAATTTTTTCTGTTCACCACCGAAAATAACTGATCCAACAGGTTCAACACCATAAATTCTCACTTGTGGATTTTTCTCTTTTAAATAACGGGAAATCCCGGTAAGCGTTCCACAGCTTCCTGCCGTCGCAAAACAAGCTGCCAAATTATCACCAAAGGTCTCATACAATTCATATCCTGTAGAATGATAATGTTCATCGGGATTAACCTGATTTTCAAATTGCATGGGGCTAAACGCATTTGGATATGCTTTTACGATATTTTTAGCTATATTTATACAATATTCAGCGGTATTCTTTCCATCTTCAAACTCCGGTAGGAAAATAATTCCCGCGCCAAATGCTTTTATTGTATCGCACTTTGCTGCTGGCACTAGGCGATTTAAGACTGCAATAAACCGGTAACCTTTAACAGCACATGCCATTGCTAGACCAATCGCCGTATTACCCGATGATGGTTCAATAACCACCATTCCAGGCTTTAATTTTCCTTGGGCTTCTGCCTTTTCCAACATAGCAACGGCAATACGGTCTTTAATACTCCCACTAGGGTTGACGTTTTCCATTTTAAGAAAAACATTAACGCCTTTAGTACGTTTTTTATCTAACATAACCACAGGGGTATTACCTATAGTTTGTAATATATTTTTACCTAGCTTTATGTCCATTTGATCTCTCATTTTGGCCCAATTGTGAAGAATATACCCAATAAACTTCAAAATGCAGTTTTTAGCACCTGAAAATGGTCGTTAATTCTGGACGTCAGCGAGTCCGCTATATCAGGTAGCGTTGTAGTGAAAAATTTGAACACTTTGTCTCGAAATTCATGTTTATCCGCGAAATAACGGTTATTTCTAA
>NZ_JAZGJN010000279.1:0-75083 GCF_038085095.1 Photorhabdus sp. P32
ATAATTTATTTTAAAAAAATTTTGATCTTAATATTTTCTTTAGATTATTGATTACGACATATAATATATTTATTGAGTTACTGATTTATACAATGATTGAGATAATAAAAATCCAATATGTTGATTTTTATTTGTAAGTATAATAGGAGAAGATGATTTCTGGGCATTATTTTAATCTGTTTACTCTATTATGATTAACCTTATAATATAATCACTATATTTTTCAATAATTACCTGCCTTAATTTCCTATTATTAGTGAGTTTCTAATTTTTGCAAAATAGTAGCTATACTTGAGAATAATAATGCCGCTCTATGTCATACGCTAAATACCTCTTAGACAACTTAAGTTAATATAGTGAGAAATGAATATGGATAATAACCGTAATAATATCGATGAAAAATTAAATATTAACCATCAAACCGAAAATTCACTGTCAGGATGGGCTCCTAATGCTTGGATGGGACGATTACATGATGATAATCGACTTTTGAGTCATATCACTATTCCGGGAACACATGAAAGTTGTGCCCACAGGAATATATCGGGAATGGTTCAATGCCAGGATTTATCAATATCGGATCAATTGCAATTAGGAATTCGCTATTTAGATATCCGATGTCATGCTGAGACGAATAATAGGGGATTTATCATTGATGGCTATGAGGGCAGGTGGATTTTCAACATACATCACGGGATCATCAATGAATACATCATATTCGATAAGGTAATTAATGACTGTGAGAATTTTCTTAAAGCTAATCCATTAGAAACGATTTTGATGAGTATCAAACAAGAGCAATCAAAGGAACCGGACGAACTATTCAATGCTATTTTCAAGCGCTACAAGGACAAATACTCTCCGCTCTTTCATGACGATTGCCAAATTCCAAAGCTTGGTGATGTCAGAGGGAAGATTGTTGTCATTTCAAGGAATAAAGGGTTGCCTGGGATAGCTTGGACATCAATGGACATTGAAGATCACTATGATAACCCTGGGAAGAAGGAGAAATATCACCTTGTCGTTAATCATCTCGAAAAGGCATTGAAAGATAGTGGGGATACTCTATATCTGACTAACACGAGTGCATACAGCGGCCCTGATTTCACTCTTGATTATGCTTTTTATATGAACAAAAGCCTTAAAAATTGGCTTATTCATACCTACCAACCTGCATACTCGGGCCACGATAAGCCAACTCTCGGAATCGTAGCAATGGACTTTGTCGGCAGATGGAATAACGGCGATGTAGTTTCCCTACTTTATGAAGGCTGTAATTCCGATAAAATGTCTGGTTGTTCAAGTTCCAATTAGGTTCATAGTGCTTTTTGCTGGACGATTACTGTGAAATATCAATTGGACTAAATATGGAAGCTACTGCCAAGTATACAGAACGAACCGGACTAGTGTTTACCCTCATGATCGGTAATCTCCCAGAAAAAACGTTTGCTGTGGTCGAATTTATGTTGCCAGAAAGTGTTGTACTACCGACAAGTGTAAAAGATGCTGGTATGGACTAACTGTTTTTCCCTGACGAATTCAAGTCCCCTGTGGGTCTTATACAGATCCAGCACAAATGTCAGGAAGACCGGTGCCTGTGCTATCCATTTCTGACCTCCGGAGAGTTCAGTGATTTTTTCTCTGGTCTTCTGGTCTCTGGTGACAATCACTGATACTTGTTGGGAATGAACTGAGGTAGGGGCGCGGTAAGCCGCTTTAATAATGTTATCGAGTACATCTTCCGGAATATCTTTATCAAGAAAACTACGATCGCTTCTGTGGTTAAGCAGGAGTTCAATGGTCTCATTCATATCACAGCTCTCATTTTTTAACGGATAATAGGGAGATTAAAGGCAGGGACAGTATTAATGCTTATCCCCAGACTGCATCCCAAGGGGATAAATTAATCAAGCAGAGACTCAATTAATCTTTGCAGAGAAAAGATGATGCAAATTAATTGAGCTTGAGACCGTAACCGATCTGGATGGCCAATTCGGCATTGCACCTTCAAGTAATAAGCGGAAAACAGCTTTGTTACGTTCCACTCTGGAATCAGACATTTTATCCTCTCATTTTAAATATATGGTTATCCCATTTTGTGCATAATCAAACGTAGTTTTTTATAAAAATGGGATAACGGTTGGTGTTTAAGAGGATAAATGTGGTGGATACGGTTAACAATAGCCAAAAGTCGATAACACTATTCATGGTAATGTATAATCACCGAAAAGAAAGGTTCTGAAGAGGGAATCATATTCAGTAATGGAACTCATTGATTGGCCGGAGGCAGATGATAATATGTTGTTCATTGGTTGCGGGTCTTCCAGAGATATTATAGCCTTGGCGATGAGCAGCGATGACTAACTGATAAGACAGAGAAACGGATTGTGGCAAAGAAAGAAAAACGGCCTCACCATGACGCATTATTCAAACATTTTTTAACCCAACCTGAAACGGCCAGGGAGTTTTTATCCCTTTATCTGCCCGAAGAGATCCAGTCGTTGTGTGATTTAGCCACATTGAAACTGGAACCCGGCAGTTTTGTGGACCGGCATTTACGTCAACTGCACAGTGATGTGCTGTATTCGGTTGAAACAGCTCAGGGACCAGGTTATATCTACTGTCTGATTGAACATCAGTCCACCCCTGACCCGTTGATGGCCTGGCGGTTGATGTATTACGCCATGTCAGCGATGGCGGCTCACCTGAAAAAAGGCCATACTGAACTCCCTTTGGTGGCGCCTCTGCTGTTTTATCATGGCGAGGTTCGTCCTTATCCTTACTCAAACCGGTGGCTGGATTGTTTTACGCTCCCTGAACAGGCTGCTCGCTTATACCGTCAGGCGTTTCCGTTGGTGGACGTCAGTGTGCTCAGCGATGAAGAAATCCTGACACATAAAGGGGTTGCCCTGATGGAACTGGTGCAAAAACACATCCGCTGCCGGGATATGCTGGAATGGGTCCCCCACTTGGTGGAACTCTTGAATGCGGGGTATAATACAGCCGAGCAGCTCAATGTTGTGTTACGCTATATTTTACTGAATGGACATACGCAGGATCTCTCCCAATTTGTCCATCAACTGATTGAACAATCTCCGGAGCATGAAACGATGTTGATGACTATTGCAGAACAGTTTGAACAAAAAGGTCGCGAGCAAGGCCGAACAGAAGGTAGAGAGGAAGGTAAACTGGAAACGGCTCGCGCATTATTACGACATGGTGTCAGTCTGGACATTATTGTCACCACTACCGGACTTAGCCGGGATAAAATTGAAATGTTAAAGCATTAAATTAATCTCCTCTTTCGCTGTAAAATGCCGATATTCAAGATCGGCATTTTTGTTATTAAACTCAGGAGGTCAGTAATTCAATATTATGTTTCAGATCCATTTTTCTCCTTAGCTAATTTATCAGCCATTTATTTAGCAAACTAATTATCACTATCGTAATTTTTTAGTGCCTAATCAAATAATTTGTTTATGATAGCCAATCTGTATTTCTGTTATGCATGTGTACGATTAAAGGGTCGTAAAAGGGGTTGATATCGTACTATTTATATGAGACAACTTTATCTGAGATCCAACCGCAGTGACTAAATTAATTTTCACTATCCGGTCAGCGATCCTCATACGGACATGATTTGCATGGGATCAGGATGATGACTCGTCATATAGACCAAGCTACCAATAAAAGTAAAAGACTCATTGTGTTAATGAATGCGAAGCAATTCGCTCTGTATGCGCTTCCTGATTTTGGTAAAGGACTACAGTTGGAATTTTTATCGCTGTCAGCAAGTGAACTGGAACTTGCTACAAATCGGCCGGGTTTGCATTTCAAAGTTAAACACGTTTTTTTCCATTTCGCGTTCCAGCTAACATTCGATACTGATAGAAAGCCAGTCGGTCTACATTTTATTTTTAGAAGGATGAAAGTGAATGTCTTATATTCAATCGCATTTGCAGGGAGGGTATTGGTTTACCCTCGGAGACAGTATAACTGAAAGAGGGTGGTATCAACCAATAGTGACTAAAAGTTTAGGTCTAAAAGAATGGAAAAACTACGGAATAGGGGGAACATGCATAGCCCAAAAAGATAAAAATGACAATTCAGCCATTTGTTTAAGATATGAAAAAATGGGAAGCAATCCAGATGTTATTACAATATGGGGAGGGGTAAATGATTTTGGATTTGATTTCGGCTCCTATGGAGGGGTGGAAATAGGTGATTATAAAGACAAAACCTCTCTGACATTTATTGGGGGGATGAAGTTATTAATGACTAGAATTACCAAAAAATACCCATTAGCGAGAATAGGGTTTATTATAACAACGCCAATATCAGTACAAAGAGGTATGAATAGTAAAAACTCCAAAGGGTACTACTTGTCTGACTATTGCAACGTTTGTCGGGAAATTTGCGAAAAACACTCCATCCCATATCTGGATTTGTTAAAACAATCTGGATTCAATGAAGGAAATATCGATATTATGACCAGCAATAGCTTGGGCACAGTGTCCGATGGTTTGCATCCATCAAAAATAGGTATGGCCAGGCTTGCCCCAAAAATTTCAAACTTCATTTTATCTATTTAAGAGTCAAAAAATGAGAATATTAACCATAGATTTATTAAAGATCGTTTCTATATTTTTCGTTGTAATTTCTCACGTTACTTTATTTTTCTTGTTGCGTGATGATAATGACGTGGTTTTGTATTTTTTTAGGCAGATTGGTCAGTTAGGGGTCTCGTTATTTTTTATGTGCAGTGGCTATTTCTTACTAAATAACAAACATGAAAAGCAGGTGGATTACATCATTAATAAAGCCAAAGGGATATTAACTGTATTGTTGTTTTGGCTTATCTTTTATTATTTGTATGACACATGTTTTATCAGTAAATTTACAACAGTGCCTACTATTGATTTTCTAAATTATATTAATGTTAGTAGAACCACATCAGATGCCACCCATTTATGGTTTATATTTGCAATTGTCTCCCTCTATATATTAACACCACTAATGCGTAACACATTTAACGAAACAAATGCAAAGGGGATTATGAAAATACTTGTCATAATGCTTATAATTTCTAATCTTACATTGCTGAATGCACTAACAGATTACCAATTCTCTTTTTCCCTAATCCCATTCAATATTTTGCTTCCGTTCCAAGTTGAGGGTTTGATTAGTTTCTTGATAGGCGGATATTTAGGGCTAACTAAACCTCAAATAAAGACTTTTTCCTGTAAACACATAATGCTTCTGGTATTTTTTATTATATCATTGATATCTTTATCAATCATTTCATCCAGGACGGGAATGACCTTCTTTTATGGGAAATTTTATAATATATTCCTTCAGGTTTCTTCGGTTTGCCTGTTTTTATTCTTGGTTAATTTGAATATCAACGAAATACCATCATTAATAAATGACATTAGCAAGAATATACTAGGTATATATCTTGTTCACAATATTTTTGTTATTGAAATACATAACGAATTTGTCCATAATTTATTTTTAGAGAAATTTAATTACATAAATATATATGTTTATATAATAGCCTATTCTTTGCTGGCTTTTATCCTGTCATATATATTATGCGTTTTGTTACGGAAATCAAAAATAACATCAAAAATTATAACCATCTAACGTTATTGACAGGGAGAGTCGGTTTCTTTCAGTAATATCTTCTTGGCAGTAAAGTGTATTGGTTAAATGGAAGGCGTTTTGCAATTATCACAGACCACACAGTGGCTTGAAAGGTAAAACGCCTTATGGGCTAAATGTGGATAATTATTATTTTCAAATAGCAATATTATCAAAATAAGATTTATTTTTCCTATAGAAAAACAAACTCATTGCAAGCCCAATACAAATAGAAAGAACATGACCTGGCTTAGGGTAGTGAGCATAAATAAAATCTAAAGCCATTGCCGGCAGCATGGAAAAAACAACAGCAAACTTTAATACACTAGAGGTATGCTCTTTGACAAAAATCAACAATAATGCAAAGGAAGATACGCCCAAAACAGCTTGTGATGCTCCTGTGCCAATATTCCAAGGATAACTAACAAAGTTAGTGCTATAAAGAGTTCCCAAAGCACCAGAAGTAAACCATAAAACTAATAAAAATTTAGATCCAAGATGTTTTTCTAATAAAATTCCTAGAATGGAAAGTGATAACACATTGTAGACCATATGCAGTTGTTTAACATGTATGAACTGAGAAACCAGAAGTCGCCAATATTCAAATTCATATAATCTATTCGGTGTTAATCCTCCATATCTCTCTAAATCTATAATACTTATTTTGCTGATAAAATTACCTGTTAATGAATATGAAACAAATGTGGAGTAAACAATTGTCACACATACTATAAATATTGTTGTTATAGGCGCTTTTTCAATTTGGAACATTCAATACTTCCTTCATAATCGTGACATGACATCATAAATTATATCAGGTAAATCTTTAAGTGTAATATCTATATCCAGTACTGCACTGATTTCGCTACGCCGTTGCTCAACAACGGCGATTACATCAATAGTCTGGCCTAGGTTCTGGTATTAACATCGACCTCTTATCATTTTCACTACTGTAAATAAAGCCCCGTGTAAACGAGGCTATTTCTGATATACAAGGTTATGTAAGTTGCTTCAATATACCACGGTGTAATATCTCAACTCCTACGGCGTGATATAACTAACTTATCCTTAGGACGATCCACCCAGTCGGAAGGCTTATTATTGAAGTTATCCGCCAGTAGATAAGACGGAGTTTTAGCTAGCCAATCAGAGAGTGAAATATCTTCGTAAATACCATTATCCAGCACAACCAGCACTGTAAGATCGTCATCGCCAATATTTTCGATATAGTGACCAAATCCTTGTGGCACATAACCAACATCAGTTGGCCCATATTTTGCGGTTTGTGCGTGTCCGTGGGAACTAAACACGGTCATACGTCCTTTGCCTGAAATGTAGTATTGCCACTCGTTGGCATTCGGATGCCAATGTAATTCACGTATTGCGCCAGGTTTAACCGTCTCTATGAGACCGGTGATCGTTGTAGAAATGGGAAATTCCTTCGATGAAGCACGATAAATACTCCCTGCGTCGTTCTCAAAGAAGGGTTTATTTTTCAAAAGCTCGTAACGGTGGGTGAGTGGAGCATCGTTCAATCCTCCATCGTCAGCGGGCAGGGGAAGTTTTGGCGGGATAGGGCCACCGACGATATAAGCTTCACCCTGTTTAATGTTAGAAAAAACAGATGCCGGCATGTTGACGCTTTTCTCAAGCACCTCTTTCGGCATATGCGTTATCCAATCAGTGATGCTGAAAGTGCCAAATTCTGAGAAGTGCCCGTTATCAAAAGCCAGAATAAAATGCGCGCCATCTGCAAGCGCCTGAATGGAATGACCATGACCTTTAGGAAAATACCATATATCGCCGGGGCCAAAATCGGCTACTTCACTTTTGCCTTCCGGATCGATAATGGTAATACGCGCATGACCTTCAAGCATATATGCCCATTCAGCGGCAATAGCATGCCAATGAAGTTCACGGACACCACCGGGTTTAAGTAACATATCAACACCAGCAACACCTTCAGATATCGGAAATTGTTCTACTGTAGCTTCCCGTGCCCATCCATTTTCCAATATCCGTTTTTTGCTATCGGTGAATTTATATTTATACAAACTTTTGGCATTTGTTGACGGTTTATTATTACCAGCAGTGATTGTATTGTGTTGTTCATCAGCAGCGGCAGCTTTAATCATACCGCCCATGCTAGCAGCCGCCGCGCCAATTGCGGATGCCTTCAAGATATCACGACGAGAGAACATATTTGTTACCTCCAGGTAAAATGGGTACCAGCAGGAATAGTTGCAAGCTGATATCTATTTGTTAGTTTTTTTAAGCTACTGGTTGTCACGGAAGGAAAAATTAGAGGTGACCTGTTAAGCATAGTAGAAAATTAGTCGTTTAGGGAAAACCAGAGACAGCTCTGGTTTTCCCGGAAGTGTTATTACTTCTTTACTCTTTTTTGCCAAAGTAAGGGCGAACGTATTTCATAATGCAGTCAAGTTTTTCACAAGTTTCCTGCCATTCTCTTTCTGGTTTTGAATCTCTTACTAATCCCGCACCCGCCTGGAGCCAACAGCGCCCCTGATACTGATAGAGAGAACGTAATACCAACGCCGCATCCAGTTTACCTGAGCTATCCAATAACATGACACAGCCGCTATAAAGCCGGCGTGGTTCGCCTTCATAACGTGAAATTGCTTGTAAAGAAGGTTTTTTTGGTATCCCCGAAGCGGTCACCGCTGGGAATAGGGCGATAAACGCATCCCAACGATTTTTGTCTGTTTGTAGTAATCCTTTCACCCGTGATGCCAAATGTTGTACTGAACCCCGTTCACGAATCGCCATAAATTCTGACACACAAAGTGTTTCAGCCTGACAAATCGGCGACAGCTCTTCTAATGCCAATTTGGCTGAAACGGCATGTTCGGAGATCTCTTTCGGGTCAGAAAGCAAATCCGCTCTCAACCGTTGATCCTGATCTTTGTCATGTGTCAATGCTCTAGTTCCAGCCAATGGTTGCGTGCTGACCCAACCTGAACCATCTGCTTCAACCACGGTTTCTGGACTGAAACCATAAACAGAGAAGTCTTCATCCCGTAAGAAGAAGGAGCGGGCAGGTGTATTAGCCTGACGACCTAACCAGTAACTGTGTGGCATATCAATGTCTGAGCCAAGTTCAACCCGACGTGACAGGATCACTTTCTGGTAGTGGCCCGCGGCAATGTCCTTAACCGCATTGGCGACGTTATCCTGATAATATTTTGCTACGTCTGGCTGATTAATGATTGCCATATCTTCTGTACATGAGAAAACGGGTGTGCCTAATTGATCAGCCTGGCTAATTTTCTCACTTAATATGGCGAGTTGACCTTCTTCAAGTGTTCGTATCAGAACCTGTCCTTGAGTTATGCGTAATTCATGTTGTGGAATGGTGATTTTTATTAACGCTTCGTTTTGTTGTGCTAATGGCAACCCATATGTCATGTGGGAGAATTCAAATAAAGTTCTTCCATAGGCCCGCCAATCCTGAATGGGTAGGGCATTAAGCGCCTGTTCCAGTTTTTGGCTCAATGTGCTGATATCGTATGGATGACGATTACCCTGTGGATCAATCAATTGCCCCGATGCATCCGCACTAATAGTCGCCGCACAGCCTATCCCCAACGACCATTCACCTTTTACTTCATAAAGCATATAAGGTTGTGCATTGTCATCCGAAAGCAAATGCGTAACCAAATCTAACGGAGTGCTGGCAATTGAGACTATTTGTTCATGATATTGCTGCATTGGACAGCCATGTTCTGCTTGTGCCATCTGTACCAAGCGGCGTTTATCAATTTTTCCCACCGTAGTTAACGGCCAATATGGGACACACAACCATTGGTCAGGAATTTTATGACGCTGAACCCCTTTCTGCTGTAGAAATTCCTCTATCTGCACCGGTTCTGGTTGATTGCCATTGTTAGGTAAACAAGCGCAAGTTCGTTCACCCAACAGTTCATCAGGCACAGAAATGACAACCGCATCATCAATATCCGGGTGTTGCAGCAACAAGGTCTCAACTTCTTGAGTCGAAATTTTCTCACCGCTGCGGTTAATCTGTTCTTTAATTCGGCCCTCAACGATCAGGTTGCCATCTGAGGTCATACGCACCAGATCGCCTGTACGATAGAATCCATCGGTGGTGAAAGCCACGGTATTATGCTGTTCTGCACGGTAATATCCCGTGATGGTGTAGGGGCCACGTGTAATAAGCTCTCCTACCTCACCGGGTGCTACAGGTTGCAAATTGGCATCGACAATTTTGATCTCATCTTCTTCTGATAACGGACGTCCTTGAGTATTAATAATGACCTCATGAGGATCATCCAATCGGGTATAACAGAGTAATCCTTCCGCTGTACCAAACACCTGCTGCAAAGGTCCAAGGCGTGCTATTACCTGTTCCGCCAGTTCTGGCGTCAACCTGCCTCCACCTACTTGCAAGCAGCGTAGGGATGAAAGATCGCTTTGCTCCCAGTCGCGGGCCTGTTCCCAGAGCCGTGCCAAAGCCGGTACTAATGCCAGATGGGTCACTTTGTGTTGTTCGATTAGCGGCATGGCCTCATCACAACTGGCGGTATCGCTCAGAAGAACACTGCCGCCTTGAGAAAGGGTACCCAAAATACCGGGGCTGCCTAATGTGAAGTTGTGTGCAACAGGCAGCACAGCTAAATAAACGCTTTCCGTGGTTACTGCACACAGGCGCGCAGAGAGCACAAAATCATAAGTATAAGCATCGTGAGTACGGGGAATTAATTTCGGCGTACCCGTCGTTCCTCCTGAAAGCAACAATACAGCAATATCACCATAGCTTGGACCGGGAATATTTGCCGGTTCATCATCAATGGAGGCCAATGCGGTAAATTCCTCCGCCACTCCATCAACAATAATGTGTTTCAAATCGGGACAAGATGCTGCAATTTCTCGTGCCATTTCCCGGTAGTCAAAATCATGGATGCAATCAGGAATAATGTAAGCGACCGGGCGTGCAATCTGGCAAAGGGCATGAACGTCATGTGTCCGCTGGGTCGGCATTAATAACACCGGATGAGCGCCTAACCTAAACAGGGCAAAACAGGTAACGACAAAGGAAATACGATTAGGCAGTTGTACCATAACGTTATCCCCGCGACGGACCCCACGACGAAATAATCCGCTGGCTAATCTCTCTGCGGATTGGTGCAATTCACGGTAAGTTAGTTGCTGTTCTTGATAGATCAGCGCTGTTTTATCGCCCCAAATACCAGACCACCCAGCAAGTTGTTGGTCTAGAGTTTTGCCATTCCAAAGATAGTCTGGCGTCATAGTGAGTGTTTTCCCTGGAATAGAAAAAGGTGCCATTATGCAAACTCCTGTACATATTGTATAAATTGTGTAATGTGACGAATAAAACTTTCAGGTTCTTGAGTAATATAAAAATGGTCGCCTACAACCTCCTTGTAGCGATATGAAAGATGTTGCTCTCCATCTACAAGCCATTGCTGCCATTGCTGAACTTCTATCGCGGAAGCCTCTTTGTCTTCACTGCCATAAAGTAGCAATGTTGGTGTTTGCAGTTTTACAGCGTCAGTCTGCATGACCCGGTAATAGCGTTCTGTAGCAAGAAAATCAGCCCGCAACATCGGTAAGAACAGCGCAAGCAAACCGGGATCTTCCCGCAAAATCGGGCTACAACCGCCGATATCAATCAATTGTTCGAGAAAATCATGATCAGGTAATCCGCTAAGTTTACGGCGAGATTGCAGATGAGGAGCATGACACCCCGAAAGTACTAACGCTTTGGGCGAACAACCTTGTTGCTCAAGGCGTTGACAAGTTTCAAAAGCGACTTGAGCGCCCATACTGTGACCGACAAGTATCAAGTTCTCTCTCTGTGCGGAGGTGAATGATGCCATCAGGTCAGAAAGTGATTGCGCCAATGGCGCAATACTGGTGATAGCGTTTTCATTCATGCGGCTGTCACGTCCGGGGTAAATCACCAATGAAGCCGCGATCTCTGAATTTTCCAGTGTGGACCAGCGCTGGAATGCACTGGTACTGCCCCCGGCAAAGGGGCAGATTAGCAGCGTGTATTTGGGTTTGCCGTGAGTCGTCAGACACGGACGAATCATCGGGTGTGTAGGGAGTACCCACGTCATTAACATTCTTCCTCAGTTAACATTAATTTTGCCGGTTCAATCCAAACAGGCGGCGGCAAGTCCTGAGTAATAGGCTCTCCCATAATGCGCAAAATTTGTTGCCATAAACCGGCTAACCGCAGTTGGTAATCGTAAGCAAAAGCAGACGGGCAAGGGGTACCGTTCAATACAGAACTCAAGGTATTGAGTAGAAATTCCACACCTTTAGCGCCATCACATTCAAATGCCGTCATCCAGTTTTTGGTTGCCGGACAAAGAATGTGTGATGTTGCCTGGTGCAAATAGTTACCATCCGGCTGACTGGCATTCAGGTAGAGGCTTTGCTCGTTATTCAGATGATCAGGAGCATGAAGGACGGGTGTCCAAATGACCGGCCCGTAACTGGCTTCCTGCGTAAGATAACCGGCAGGCCAAATCAGCGTCATTTTATGCATCACCAGGTTGTGCATATCGGGATCTCTCGGGTCCAGATAAGATTGCACGTTCAATGTTACTGTTGTTCCTGCGAAGCTAAGTTCAAAGCAATGAAATGCGCTGCTTCGCTGACCGACATAGACTATCTCCATCTGTTCTGGACAGTGGCATGCCTGTAACAACAGATCGAGCGCGGAGAACAGCAATTGGCGACTGGTTGTCAGATAACCGCTCACCGGACGCTGCTGTGATAAGTGACTAATTTGTCGCGCAGCGTGTAACCAACTTCTTCCAGCCTGACATTGGCTATAAAAGCTATTTACCCAAAACACCGCATTATGTTTGTTGGCGGTTAATTGATGTCTTTTGATGGCTTCGGCGTCAAGGGGGTGTTCCTGAATGACAGAAATTCCACGCGCCAAAAGCGCCTGAGTGAGCTGATCGCCTTTGCCGCCAATAACCTCCGCCCGTATTACCACACAGGCAATATCAATATCGTCTGGTAGCTCATCCAATGAGCGGAATAGCGGCACATTGAAATCACGCGCAAGTTGCTGCGAGCGAGCACTCCCCTGTGCCAAAATGCCAGCCAGTTCCAGACCAGACTGAGGCTGTAGGAACGCATTAAGATATAATTCGCCAAATTTCGAACCGACAATCAGAACCCGCCGTGGCTTTATCATATGTTCTCCTTAACAAGATTAGTGGTTGGTACCGAATTCAAGATATCCTTCATACAGGTAACCAGTGAGCCAACATGTTCATGTTGGAACAAGGTGTAATGATCGCCCGTAAGTTGTGTCACATGGACTGGCCCAAAAGCCTGCCAGCCAAGATCGATTGAGGCGACGGTGGTTGGATCGAGATAATCCATAAAATCAGGTAATGCCTGTGCTGCCCGAACAAGCCAGAAAGGCTGAGAAGTCTGCGGTGGACAGTAGTCAAGCAACGCATTCAGATTATGGCGCCACACGTCATAAAGCGCGGTCAGCGAGCTATCAATCTGGGCAGATTGTGGCAAGGCATCGTGCAGTGTATTAAGGAACGTCTCCGTATCGGCAGCGATAACATGATTATCCAGCGTCAGACCGGGGAATTGTCCCTGCAAATCGAGTAGGAAATGACGATGACAAAATGTTTCATTCAGCGTCAAATCGGTGCGCACATTTGGCGCAAAGCTGTCAATTAAGATACATTGAGAAACACGTTCACCCATCGCTCGTAATTGATGAGCCATTTCATAGGCCACCAATCCACCGAAAGACCAACCTGCCAGAGCATAAGGTCCTTGCGGCTGGAAGGCGCGGATTTGACGGATATAGTCAGCCGCCAACGCCGCCACGGAAGGGATATCGGTATTTAAATTATCTGGCGAAAACGCCAGTCCAATCATGCGTTGGTCGCCGAAATTAGCCGCCAAATGGCGATAACCCAACAGATGCCCGCCAATAGGATGGACGATAAACAAGGCTGGTTGCTCAACGCTTCCCTCATTCAATATCACCCCTTGGCAAGGGCTTTCCGGCTGATGTTCAATAAAGTCAGCCAAAGAGTGTACGGTATCGTAAGTTTGTAGCAAGCTGAGTGGGTATTGACGGTTAAACGTCTGATTAATTTTCACCATTAACCGCACTGCCGCCAGAGAATCGCCACCTAGCGTAAAGAAACTCTCATGCACACTGATAGATTGTCGTGCCAATACCGATTGCCAAAGGTCCAACACAGCTTGTTCTGTCACACTAAGAGCAACGGATGATACTGGATTAACTTCCTGTACTTCGTCAACTAAGGTAGCTAATGCGCGTCTGTCAATTTTACCGTTGTCGGATACAGGAAGCACATCAAGAACGATAAATCGCTGCGGACACATCCAAACAGGCAAAGTCTGTTGCAACCAATGAGGCAGAACCGGTAAAAGTTCTGTAGATAACGGTGCTTCATCAGATAAACGCACACCCGCGACAAGTTGCAATGCGCCGGTTGACGTAGTATGCGCAAACGCTAACGCTTGCTGTATAGCCGGGTGCTCGCATAAGCGATGTTCGATCTCGCCTAGCTCAATCCGGTAACCACGAACTTTAATCTGGTGATCATTGCGCCCTAAAAACTCAATATTACCGTCTGGCCGCCAGCGCCCTAAATCACCGGTACGGTACAACCGTTCACCCGTTTGAGGATGAGTAATAAAGGCTTGGGCGGTTTTTTCTGAATCAGCCCAGTAACCTAGAGCTAACCCTTGCCCGCCAATATAAAGCTCCCCCGTTACCCAGACCGGGCAGGGTGAAAGCGTTGCATTGAGCACATAGAAAGTCTGATTAGCCAGTGGCTTTCCATATGGAATGCTGCGCCAGTTTGGATCAACCTGAACGATAGGATAGGCAATCGACCAAATTGATGCTTCGGTCGCACCGCCCAAACTAAGAAGATTCAGCGCAGGGTGAAGGGCAGACAATCTTTCCGGCAAGCTGATCGGTATCCAATCACCGCTCATTAGTACCCAACGCAAGCTATCCAAGGAATGTGGGTAATCTCTGGCGTATTCCTCAAGCAGTTGAACAAATGCCGGAACGGAGTTCCAAACTGTGACCGATTCTTGCTGTAACCACGTCAGTAATTTGTCGGGTTGTCGGCTGTCACCGGGAGAAGGAATAACCAGTTTTGCCCCACAACTTAAAGTACCGAACAGGTCATAAACTGAAAGATCGAATGTCAATTCTGAGATTGCCAGTACGCTATCGTGTTCATTGAGGGCAATACGCCGGTTAATATCAAGGATGGTATTAACTGCTCCCCGATGATCTATCATCACGCCTTTCGGTTTGCCAGTAGAACCTGATGTGAAGATTACATAAGCCAAATCCTCAGGACAAACAGACAAGCGCTGTTCACCGGTATTTTCCGGCAAGCGGTTAAGTAACATTTCATCCAGAGAGATAATCTGTACACCATCAGGCCAACTCATCTGTTGAGCAAACTTAGGTTGAGTTAATACAGTATCAACTTCTCCTGATGCCAATAGCTGATGGATGCGCTGTTGCGGATAGCTGGCATCAATAGGCAGATAAGCCCGTCCCGCCAATAAAATCGCTACAACCGCGACAATCTGTTGCCAACCTTTTTCCATCACCACGCCAATCAGAGACGAATGCCGATTTTCTTGCGCTTGTAGATGGGTGGCCAGCGCCAGACTTTGTGACCACAAAGTGCGGTAATCGATTTGACGATCAGCATCAACTACAGCAGTACGTTGTGGATAACGGTTTACCGCCTGTTCAATCAACGAACAGAGCGTATGCGGCGGAAAAACATTCTTTGTCGCATTACTGTTTTGGCACAAAATCCGATCATTTACCGGGAGCCACTCTGGCAGTGGAGCGTTCCATTGGTAATCGGGTTCAAGCAGGGCAGCGACGCTAGCCTGATAATGAGCAAACATGTTTTCTGCAACTTGTGGCTGGAACAGTTGCGGCAAAATTGCCCATTGAATGATAACGCCGCCATCTGAGCTGGAAATCAGCATACAGTCGAGATAAACATGCGGTGTTTGCGCGCCAAAAAGATTTAGCGTTCCTAACCCTGATGGCCCTTGACCCGCCGTGCCGGTTGTATCGTTGAACACGATCGGCATACCGGCATTCAGATTGTGGCGGTGCTGATTTTTCTCTCTGAGCACCAACTGGCCGTCAAATAGCGCATGTTGCAGATCAGCTAACCACTGTTTCTGTACCCGACTTACCGCGTCGCTGAATCCAGTGTTATTGCGCAAATCCACTTCCAATAATGACGTGGTGGACAGATTTCCGACCAATGTATCGCAATGTTGCGGCATTAATAGTCGGTTGCCATGCAGGACATTGATGGTGAAATGCTCGCTGTTGCTCCACACCGCCAGAATATGAGTGAATAACGTCAGCATAACTTGTGATGATGACACTCGATGTTCTGCCGCACGCTGTTGCAAACGTTGCCATTGCTGTGGGCTGATATAGCCTGCCAGACATTGTTGATTAAGCTGTTGTGACTGATGATCTTTTAATGGTAATTCAGGAGCATCAGGCAGATAAGGTAAGCGCTTAAGCCAGTATTGCCGGCTTTGTCGCCAAGCTTCCCCTGCTTTCTCATCTTCCAGTGCTTGAATATAGTCACTAATAGTCGCTGCTGGTGGTTCTGGCTGCCAGTTAGGTTCCTGATATCCACGTTGCAAATCGCCTAGGATTAACGTCAAGCTTTTGCCATCAGCAACCAGTAGGTCGATAGTCAAATGCAATAAATGCGTCCGGTCATCAGTATGATATAGCGTCAAATCAAACAGCGGCCAGTTATCGCTAGGAACACCTTTAGTGCGCAGGGTATCGCGGGCATCAGCGAGTTTTGTTTCGCGTTGAGCAGACATCATGTTGCGACAGTCGATTACCGTCGGGGTATAGCAGGGAACTTCCGGCAAAATATGATATTGTCCCTCCTTCACATAGCCACGTAATTGCGCATGATGGTTGATCACACGGTTCCAGGCAGTAGTGAAACGTGGTAGATCAAGATCATTGATAGCCAGTTCAGCGTAGAAATGCGCAATACCGTTACCAAACTGAAACAGTTGGCTTTCGCCTAACCAATAAGCATATTGCAA
The DNA here is from genome assembly GCF_038085095.1 of Photorhabdus sp. P32. Classification (NCBI taxonomy): domain Bacteria; kingdom Pseudomonadati; phylum Pseudomonadota; class Gammaproteobacteria; order Enterobacterales; family Morganellaceae; genus Photorhabdus; species Photorhabdus sp. P32. The sequence continues at coordinate 16,807 of NZ_JAZGJN010000279.1, forward strand.
TGCAGTAAGTGGAAGCGTCTGCTCCGATGCTGGCTTAATCTCAAGTGGAATAGCCTGTGTCGCAGGTGCTGTTTCAACTACTCGCAAGGTACGACAAAACTCACTCAACTTAGGATGCTCAAACAGTTGTTGCAGATTTGCCTGTTTGTAACCTTGACGACGCAATTGCACCACCATCCGGGTAGCAATTAAGCTGTCACCGCCACTCTGGAAAAAGTCACTGTGCCGCTGTATTGGTTGAGGAAGCAGTGAACACCAGAGCGCGATTACCTGCTGTTCTATATCATGGAGCTGGTCATCTGCTGTTTCAGATTGTACTGTTTCTGGAGTTGATGATTGTGCCACGCTCTCTTTAGCAGTCACGATCAACGGTAATTGCTCTTGCTGTTGAACATGCAATGAGTAAGGCAAAGTAGAAAATTGCGCCGCTATTTCACTGATATCAAGCCGCGCTTGCCGTTCAGCCCGCGCCAGAATCAGTTGTTGATGCAGTTCTGGGCCATCTTGCCCCGGCCATTCCAATGAAACCTGATAGCCAGATTTCTCCAGACATTGACGCCAATCAGCAAGCGCCATCAATGCGCTATCACCGCGATCATCACTCCAGGCATTAATGCCTTCAATAAAGCCGACACTGGCGAGTTGCATCGCGCTTTCGGATTTCGTTGATTCAATAATCAGCAACCATCCACCCGCTTTCAGTAACCGTGACAGGCGCTGTAGGGTGTTTCGCAGATGAGTTGCATCATGTAACACGTTAACTGCCATAATCAGGTCATAACCGGATTCAGGATGCTGGCTAAAATCAATATGCTGATTAATATCGAACAACTCAAATTTTACGGTTTCGCCATAGTGATTAAGCAACTGGCGTGCATCATCCAGAAATAGCGGCGAAACATCAGTAAAATGATAGTGTTCAATCGATTGTGCATTGTGCTCCAGTACCTTCGCTGAGGTTGCGCCGGTACCTGCACCAACTTCTAGGACAGTAAAATCGTTAGATACCTGACTCAACTGCCGGACAATTTCAGCAGCAGTTTGGTTCAGGCATCGTAGAGCTGGATTCTCACTATAGAGGCTGGCAGTAGTCTGTTTATCGGCAAACAACAGTTCCAACGCATTACCTCGCCCGGCAAGCAAGGCGTCATGTTGCTCGATACATGCCGCTACATAGCGGCTAATTGTTTGACACCACACTGCGTCATCCAGTTTTGCCGTAGGGGCAGGAACATGATTAAGTGGTTGCAAACAACGGTATCCATCAGCGATTTTCTCAATAAATCCCTGGTTGTTTAATAACGTCAACCATTGGGTAAGAAGACGCTGATACTGTGGCGCAAGTTGTAAACGTTGTTCAATCTCCTCACGGGAGTGACATTGCTGAGGATAAGTGAACAGGTTATGGCGCAGTAATGTCTGGCTCAGACCAAATAACGCTTGCTGTTCAATGTGTTGCCAAGAACGCTCAAACGCCTGTTGTTCTGCCAACTCAGGCAGCGGTAACACATCGGTGTTTATTGCCAATGGTTCTGGTAGCGATAATGGCAAATTGTTTTCTGCCACCAGCCATAAATTATAACCTTGCGTGTCGTCCTGACGTGGCTGAATCTCTGCCAGCCGGATTTCAGGCTTGGAACGCAAATATTGTTCAGCCTGACGCAATTCAGGCTGTTGCGGCCAGAAATCATAACGTGCATGACCAGAAGGTGGTGTATGAAGATCATAATGTTCTATGCGTTCAGGCTGGCGGCAAATTTGCACTAACAGCGCGTTATAAGCGGCAAATAGTGCCTCAATAACCCCCGGCGCCAATACATCATCCATGCAGTACCAGTTAAACAGTAAATCACCATCCACTTCCATGACCTGATGATCCAGCCAGACTTGCGGGGTTTGACTCAGAACAAAGACCGGATCGCCCAGTAACTGGGTGATGGATTGTTTGATGGCGACGCCTTCTTGCGCCATTCCTAACATACTGGTGAAAACCACCGGCGTCAGCGGTTGTCTGCTTTGCGCTTCACCATTTTGTTGGCGGCCAAGTTCTCGCAACACCTCAACGCCATTGACATAGTTATGGCTCAGTCGTTGCCATAGCAAAGCTTGTGTTTTCTCCATGCTGGTACGCAGGGAAGTTGTCTTACGTAAGTCAAAATCCATCAACATGACAGAGGTAAAATCACCAATCAGATCTTGAACCTCTGGATGGAAAGGCTGACGGTTAAAGAATGTCAGGTTGAGGGTAAACAACGGATGGCGGCTGTACCATTCCAGAGTATGAGCAAATAGCGTCAACAGACCGGCGGAAGGCGTCACACCCCATTGTTGCCAGCATCGTTTAAGCATTTGCCAATCAGATTGTGCTAATCGACCTTCATAAGTCGTGAATTGTGGCTGACTACGCTGAGGCAGTTGTAGGTTCAACGGCAATCTTGGTGCCGGAGGCAACGAAGGCAATTGTTCCTGCCAGTATGCCCATGATGCCCACCACTCTTTACTTGCCCGTTGAGCTTGTTCCGCCATCACATAATCACGGAAAGTAAACACCTGTGGAGCCAGTGGTTGCTGATGATAAGCGCGTTGCAAATCGTCCATCATGATTCGGAAACTCTGGACGTCAAACTGCAACAGATCCAAATTCATATGTAAGCGACAACGTGTATTCGGTAACAGAGAAACAGAAACTTCAAATAACGGCCACTGTTCTGCTGGCGGGACTTGGTAGGAAAGCGTATGACGACGCTGAACCAGTGCCTGTTGGCAAGCCGTTTCATCCAGCATACGCAAATCATCTTGTGATAAAGCATACCAAGGGGTTTCAGGCAGAATTCTTTGTTGTCCGTCTTCATCCACTACCATGCGCAACATGCCATGACGCTGAATTAAAGCATTCCATGCTTTCTCAAAACGCGAAATGTCAAAGCTATCCAGCGCCAGATCCCATTCAAATAAGACGTGACAAGCCACACCGCCAAAATCAATGGCTTGAGTACGACCAATCCAGTAAGCATGCTGAATAGGCGTCAGAGGGAATGGCGCATGATGTTGGGCGCTGTCAATAACAATCTCAGGCTGAGAGGATGTTACTGGCTGTTCAGGTAATGCATCTCCGATGAGCCTATTAAGCCCTTCCAAAGTCATATTCTGATAAGCCAATTCAGCCGTTAATCTGAAACCAAATTGCTGGTGGATCACCGCATTTAGCTCCAGAAACAGTAGGGAATCCAAGCCGAATTGGAGTAAGTCCTGTTTTGGCTCCAAACGTGCAGGCTGTTCTAGCCGTAATAATGCGGCGACGCGTTGACGCAACCAATGGAGTCTTTCTTCATTATCCTGATACCGCATGTTATCGACAGAGTGCGAAGGAGTAGGCGCTGTAATTGTTATGTCAGCCCGTAAACGGCGCAAAATATCGGGATGATGCTCATCTAACCGTATTGCCAGATAGCAGGGAGATGCGGTACGCAGAGATTGGTTAAAATGCCAGATACCTTCATTCACGCTGAATGGTAACATGCCATCTTGTGCTAATTTTTCCACTAATCGCTGGTCGCGGGCCATACCAATGCCACCCCAAACACCCCAGACCAGTGTTTTTACCATCAACAAATTTGATGCTGTCAGCGCCAAAGATTCTAAGTACGCATTAGCAACAGCATAAGCGCCTTGTCCTTGAGCACCTAACATGGATGCGGCAGAAGAATGAAGCAACAGATAATGTGCATTATGTTGCTTAAGAGCAGTTTGCAACACCGATGCACTCAGGGCTTTCACTGATAACATCTGTGACAGACGTTGCGGTTCAAGTTCTGCCAACCGGGTGTGATCCGCAATACCCGCCGCATGAATTGCCCCGGCAATACCATCCTCTTGCGCCAACGACTCTATTGCATTTAACAAGGCTGGCGTATCAGTAACATCAACGTTAATCCAGCGTATCTCACATTCAGTATTCAGTGATAACTCTTGTACAAAAGTCTCCCAATCTGCATGTTGACGACGGGCAAATACCGCAATCCTACGTGCGCCTTGGGCCAACAACCAACGGATGGAAATCTGACCGATTCCTCCCATACCACCGGTCACAATATGCCAACCCTGATGGGGAATCGACATTGGCTGTTGGGAAAGCAGTAAGGATTGCCGTTGTAAAACCGGTATCGAGACTTGATTTCCGCGTACTTTCAACCAATGGTTATGTTCATTCAAATATCCAAGCGCCAATGATAAAGAGTCAGCATCGTTGATATCAGCAATATCAATCGCTTGAATACGGCGGTGGGGATACTCTTCAACTGCGACACGCAGCAACGCCCAGACAGCGTATTGAGCTGGATTGATATTCTCTGGTGATAAGGTGGTTTCCGGTTGAGCGCAACAGGTGACAACGGTTAATGATGTTGTTTCATCGCGTTTTAATTCGGTAATAACCTGATTGCATAATTCAACTACATCATTGCCGGTAAGCAGTAATAAGGTGTTTCCGCTTGCTGGCTGTAAATGAATACCCGCCTGACGCCAGTGATTAGCTATTTCGTCATTCTCAGTTGAAGAGCGGAGTGTATATGCCGTTGAAGATCTTGGGTTATCTGCGGTGTTTATGGTACGCCAGTGTAGGGCATAATGAGTGTCAGGACACGGTTGTGGCGCAGGAAGCCACGAGTTGGTCATGACCTGTGTTGCCACAAACTGGCGCGGCAGATCCGAGCGATCGCTTAACAAGGAGAATAAACGCTCACCCGCATAGATCAAGGCCGGAAAAGCAGTGAGTAAACGTGACTCTAATAATCTGCGTTTGACATATGGCAAGGCGCGATCAGGACGATACATTTTATTTGCTGTTGGCCCAGAAACTTCCCGGTAATAACCTTGCTGGACGCAATAGGTTAATAATTGTTCCAACAAAGGGCGCCAACAAGGTTGCAGTCGGCCAGCCCGAATAGTGTCGATGGCACTGAAACCTTGTTCAGCATCACGCCCATGACATTGATATATCAATGCATCGGTATACAGTACCCGTAGTGTCGCAGCATCGGGATTTCGCTCAATGGCAGGATCGAGCAGAACATTCACATCAAGTTCAGCATTGATATTGGTTGTGGACTGCACAGATTTAGCAGCAGGGAAGCGGTAATGCTGCTCATCAAATGGATAGAGAGGAGCGTGGCATTTTTCCCCAGCAAATGGGAAAAGCTGCGACCAATCAAGATGCACACCAGCACAGTAAAGTTGCATCAGAGCCGTTTGCTGAGCTGTCTCTGGAGAGTTTTGACGCTGAACGCTAGCAATCCAGTTTTCCTGTGGCAGACTGACACGCCGCCCGATGCCGGTTAATTGTGCATCAGCCCCTATCTCCATAAATAATGCCACACCTTGCTGACGGGCAAATTCAATAGCCGGATAATAGCGTACAGTCTGACGCATATGGTTGCGCCAGTAATCTGGTGAAGCCAATTGTTCAGCCGTTGCAAGATTGGCTGTCAGGGTAGAAATCAGCGGAATTTCCCCCAATGCAGGTTGCAACTGGCTACAACGCAGAGAAAATGCCTCCAATATGCCATCAAGCATGGCTGAATGTGCTGCACAGGCAACATTAAGACGCTGGCAGCGAATCTGTTGTTGCTCCAGACGTTGGGTCAAAGCAGTAATTTCTGTCTCTGTACCAACCCAAACCCAATGTTGTGGGCCATTGCAAGCCGCCAGATCTAATGTCAGCGAATGAGTGAAGGGGATAATCTCTTCTTCGTTGGCAAAAACCGCCAGCATTGCTCCCCCTTGGGAGCAACTTTGCATCAACTTGCCTCGTACCGCCACTAACGGCATCACCTGTTCAGGTGTGAAAATCCCGGCGACAACCGCAGCGGCAAATTCGCCAACCGAGTGCCCCAATACATAATCAGGCTTTAATCCAAGCGCCCGCCAATGTGCCGACAGCGCAATTTGATGCGCCACAATTGCCGGTTGTGCGTATTCGGTGGTGGCTAATGCGGCATCATGCTCTCCGAACATCACGGCTTTTAATGGCAATGCCAACTCTGACGCACAGGCTGCACAGCAACGATCCAACATAGCGGAAAAAACAGGAGAGCTGGCATACATTGCTTTTCCCATGCCAGACCATTGACAACCTTGGCCGCTGAATTGCCAAAGTTGCTTACTTTCGCTATTGACTTGTCCACTGAAAACATTTTGTGTTGGATTCTTGTTGGCAAAAGCGGATAAATTTTCAGCGCCTTGTGGCGTTAGCATCAACGCTAAACGCCAGGGTAATGAAAGATCACGTCCCTGTAATGCGGTCCAGGCCAGATCTGCATGATGCTCTGGCGCATCATCAAGCGCAGTCGCATAACGTTGCGCCAATTGACGCAACGAGGATTCAGAAGCGGCGGAAAGCAACAACGGCGCAAGTTGTGCATTATCGCTACGGCGAGGTTGTAATTCTTGCGGCAATGATTGCACTACGACATGACAGTTGGTACCGCCAATCCCGAACGAAGAGACGCCCGCAGTACGTAATGCTTGTGTCCAGCGCTGCCCTTGTGTCGCCAGCCTGAATGGACTTTGTTCCAACCGTAACGCCGGGTTGGGTTGCTGGACATTAATCGTCGGAGGAATATAGCCATGCCAAACAGACAGAACCGCCTTAATCAAGCTAGCAATGCCGGCGGCCGTATCAAGATGGCCCATATTGCTTTTCACTGAACCAAGATAGCAAGGCGGTACTGCTACACTACGGTCAGAGAATATGCTGCGTAACGCGTCAACTTCTATCGGATCGCCAAGAGGCGTTCCTGTACCATGCGCCTCGATCATACCAACATCATCAATGCTGACATCGGCCAGTTGGAGTGCTTCGATAATAACGTTGCGCTGACCGTTAACCGACGGGGCAGTAAAGCCAACTTTCTCATTGCCATCATTATTAATGGCGCTGCCACGTAGCACAGCCATGATGGGATCGCCATCACGAAAAGCATCGCTCAAACGTTTCAGTGTGACAACACCGACGCCGTTGCCGCCGTAGGTGCCATTGGCCTGACTATCAAAGGGGCGGCAATGTCCATCAGGGGAGAAGATCATTCCCGGCTGATACGAGTAACCACTTTCTTGAGGGAAGGAAACCGCCACACCACCGGCCAACGCCATGTCACACTCACCGGCACGCAGGTTTTCACAAGCCATATGCACGGCAACCAGTGAACTTGAACATGCTGTTTGTACCGTCAGCGCCGGGCCTTTTAGGTTTAATTTATAAGCGGTACGTGTCGCAAGATAATCTTTATCGTTACTGATTAACGCTTGAAGCCCTTTAACTTTGCCGACATCGGTCATGGAAAATTGTGACCATGAAGGCCAAGTACTGACCCGGCTACTACCAAAAACGCCGGTTTTCAGGGGGACACGACGTGGCGCATAACCAGCATGTTCAAGCGCATGCCAGGCGGTCTGGAGAAAAAGACGCTGTTGAGGATCTAGCATTTCCGCTTCCTGACGTGAATAGCCAAACAGCGAAGCGTCAAATTGTTCAGCCTTCTCTAATATCGCTGCCCGATTGACAAAACTTTCACTCTCAATGACTTCAGGAGGAATACCTGCATCTAATAATGTTTGACGGGAGAGTGGCACAGTACACTCAACTCCGAGTTGCAGGTTATGCCAGAAAGCATCGCTATCTGGCGCCTGCGGAAAGCGACAGGCAAGGCCAATCACTGCGATAGGATCGCAATTATCGTAGTGAGGCGTTAAATCAGTCATTATGCAGCTCCTTTATGACGTTTTTCCCGTTGTTGCAGACGCTTCTGTTGTTGACGCTGACGAGGAGTAATCGACTGGCGATTTCCATCGTGGGAATCCTTCCGGCAGCGCAAACTGAGCGTCTCTGGTGTTGGATAAGCAAATAAATCAGTCACGGCAAGATGATAAAAATCCGCATGTTGTAATTTGCTATGCAATTGAATTAGCTGTAGCGAGCTGGCTCCTGCCTCAAAAAAGTTTTGCTGTGCGTTAATAGGACGATTTGTTATAGACAAGAACAGGCGTTGAATTTCGCTGCATATTTGAGGATCGAATTCCTCCGAACGCAGTGATGGCGCAATGACAACAGCAGTATTTTCAACCATCACACCTTGCTGGCGCGGCATCAGTTGTTCCAGCGCGGAATGCCAGCTTTTTGGCTGTGCTGCAAGGGTACGCAACAGCGTCATGTAACTATTAAACATGTTTTGCAACTGACGCGGTTCAAACAATTCTTCGACAGCATCCCAATTCAGGCAAAGTTCATTATCAGATTCATAAACCTGGTGATCCAACCAGATTTGTGGCGTTTGGGAAATACCCCAAACGGGTTTCATCCACGATGAATGAGAAAGGAATTGCCCTTGGTGTGTTCCCAAGGCACTGGTGAAAACGACCGGCATAATGGCCGCATCGGGGCCACGGTTCTGTGCCAGTTCACGCATCACTTTGATTGCTGAAATATGACGGTGATCTAAATCCTGCCATAGCTGTTGTTGCAATCTACGGGCACTTGATAACCAATTTTTCTCCGGGCGCCAAGCCAGTAATGACAGAGAAGTGAAATCACCCAGAATGTGATTAATATCTTCATGCCAGTGTGGACGATCGAACAGGGTAAGGTTGAGCGTTAACTCCGGTTTAGCACTGAACGCAGAAAGAACCGCTGCATAAGCTGCAATTAATAGCGCGGAAGGCGTTATCTGATAGGGAGCGGCATGTTGTTTTAACTGACTCCATTCATGTGCAGACAACCGATCGCTATAGCGCACAAAACGTGGGGATTGAATACTTTCCGGGGCAATACGCAGTGGCAATTGTGGCGCCAGTGGTAATGTTTTCACTTGCTCCTGCCAATATTGCAGCGAACTCTGATGCGCTGGCGCTTGTTGTTGACGCAGTACACAATCCCGGAATGTCACTTTCAATGGCGGCAATGCATGCTGCTCGTCAAGATAGAGCTGTTCTAATTCGGCCAGCAATATCTGCATGCTCAACCCGTCTAATAACAGATTGTCCAGACTGACAAATAACCGGGAAATAATCCCATCGTCTTGCGCAAGCTGGAAATCGAACACCGGCCAGTTACTGGCATCTAATACCTGATGTGAAAGCTGTTCACGTAATGTATCCGCCTGCGTAACGTCAGTGAATTGATGTTGTTTGACGGAGAACTGCGGGACATTTTTTAATGTTTGTTGCTGTCCATTGACAACCACGGTTCTCAGCATTGGATGACGCTGGATCAGACGATTTAACACCCGATTTAAACGTTGAATATCTAACCGCTCTATCTGGTATTCAATAAAGAAATGCGCCCCAACACCACTTAAAGCAAAACCCGGATGACGTCCGACCAAATAAGCTTGCTGAACTTCGGTGAGTGGGAAAGGCTGGTATTCACTTTGCTCTTTCGGCAAAGCACACTCTGCTGATGAGGTTTCAGCCAGAGGAACCAGTGTAGCCGCAAATGCTGCCAATTGTGGGTTACGGAAAAGATGGCCCAGCTCACCTTTAAAGCCTTGTTGTGTCAGTTCACCAACCAAACGTGTAGCCAGAAGACTGTCTCCGCCAAGTTGGAAAAAGTCACTGTCACAGCCCAGTTGTTCTGTATTGAGCAAGCGTTGCCAAATGCCGGCAACGGTTTGTTCCACCGCATTCAACAAGGCCATTTCATTCTGGCGCGGTGCTGTCTCTGTTTTTGTCACTGACTGTAGTGTTTGCGATAGCGCCTTACGATCAATTTTGCCGTTAGGTGTCAGTGGCAGGCGAGGAATGATATGCAAGCGCTGTGGGATCATATATCCCGGCAGATGTTGTGCCAGCACCGATTTAATTTTTTCCCGATCAGGAATAGTGACAACGTCACTTGATTGCATCAATAACACACTAAGATTACCGATGGTCATTGGCGTTTCGGCCTGTAGTGACGATACTTGTAATGACGATAACCACTGTGACGCAGAGCGTAATTGAATACCTTGAGGTGAAAGCAATTCAGTCGTAATTAGGGAGAGAGACGATGCCTGTTGCAACTCCATTGCCAATATCAACGCGCCAGGTTGAGCAAGCGGTATCAATTCCTTGATACAACGTGCGGGATCTGCTTCCCGGTGTAATACGTTATTCAGCAAAACAATATCAGCCTGATGTTGCAGTGGCTCAGGAACTTGTTCAGGCCAACGTTGTTCAGACCAATGTTGTACTGATGCATGAGCATAACCGCTTAACCGTGTTTGCGCCTGATTGACCAGTGTCTGAGAACGTTCAAAGCCAAGATAACAGAGATGTTGATCAGTAATATGCTCTGCCAACCATTGTGCACAGCGACCGCTACGAGCATCAAACTCCATCAAAGTCACAGGGCGTTGTAATCGCTGAGAAAGAGCAGTGATGACCTGTTGCAATCCTGCCAACCATTGCTGGGTTTCCGGCAACACAAACAATTGTTGCTCCGGCGCGAATTGCGGATCGTCAAGTAATGCGATTGCCGGCTGTTGACCAGTAAGAACATCACGTAGCACAGTATGCCAGCGTTCAGGGACGCATATCGCCTCATTGTTGGATGCAGCAGGTAACCATCCGGCCTGATATACATGCTGTGCAGATTCAGTCAGTGCTTTGGATTGGCAAAGATATGCCAACATACGGCCAAACCAATCATGATATTCTGGTTGGGGCTGGTAGCGCTTCAAGCAATCTGTCAGCGATTGTGGTGAAGTAAAGGTAATACCGTGACGAGATAGATGTTCCAGCAGGAACATTGTAACTTGAGGTTCATTGCTATTCGCGGTTATTTCATACACTGCGGGGAACAGATCACGATAGCTAACGGGCAACTGCGGCGCACGATTTACTCGTTGGCATAAAGAATCACCTTCCAATTCAAGGAACGCCACCAGCGACTTCTCTTTTTCACCACTGGTTAATGCAACCCCCTTACTAATTCCAATTATTTGATTAAGGGCCGCATCAATTTCTCCCAACTCAATTCGATAACCACCAATTTTTACCTGGCTATCACGACGCCCCAAAAATTCAAGCCAGCCTTCAGGATGGTAACAACCCAAATCACCGGTGCGGTACCAGCGTTCCCCTTGATCGACAACAAATTGCGCGGAAGTGCGTTCTTCATCATTAAAGTAACCTAATGCAACACCGGCACCACCAATCCAAAGCTCACCGACAACCCAGTCAGGGCAATCACGACCATCTTCACCTACAACGCGGTAACGTTGGTTAGCTAAAGGATAACCATACGGAATAGAACGCCACTGTGTTTCAACCTCTTTGACAATATATTCGTTTGACCAAATAGCCGCTTCTGTTGCGCCCCCCATTGCACTCAAAACACCATCAGGGTTGAAGGCACGGTAACGTTCAGGCAATGATAAACCAATCCAGTCCCCGGACAACATCACAGTACGAAGCGCTTTCGGCGCATCCACCTCCATCCCTTCACAATAGGTCAGTAGCATATCGAACAGGGCAGGCACACTATTCCACAACGTCACCTGATGACGTTCGATCAACATTTCCCAAGTTGATGGGTCACGACGTTGCGCTTCATTAATTAATACCAGCGCACCTCCCGCCGTGAGGATACCGAAAATGTCATAAACGGAGAGGTCGAAATGCAGGGCAGAGAGTGCCAATAACCGGTCGCTACTTTGGACTTGATGACGGCGATTAATATCCAAACAGGTATTGAGTGCGCTTTGATGGCTGATCACCACGCCTTTTGGCATACCGGTTGAACCAGAGGTATAGATGATATAAGCCGGATCAGTAACCGCACGTTTAGCCATGTTTGCCAAAGGCTGCCATTGCTCACCCTGATGCCAGGAAACACAATGTACATCTTGTGACCAGTCATCATATTGTTGTTCTGGATCAATGATAACGATACAAATTCCAGCACTTTCGCAGATAGCACGACGTCGGTTTACTGGCTGATCAACCGGGACCGGTACATAAACGCCGCCAACATAAAGTATCGCTAATACTGCAACAATTTGTCCGATGCCTTTTTCCATGCTGATGGCAACCCGATCTCCCGGTATAACAGACATTTTTTGCAACACGGTTGCCAACCGGCGGGCTGCCAAACTTAATTCACCATAACTAATTTCCTTATTATTAGTCACCAAAGCAACAATATTTGGTGTACGTTCTGCCTGTAAAAACACACCTTCATGCAGTAAGGCATCCGGCAAAGGTTCAGTTGTATCATTGATCTGATACCGAAGCTGGTATTGTGATTCAGGCATCAGATCCGGTAATTCTTTACTCCACTGGGTAGCGTCTTCCGTTAGGTTTTCAATGAACCCCTGATAAGCGGTAAATAAAGTATCGATTAACCCATCGGGGAAGAGCTCGTCGTTACTATCCCACTGAATATTCAGCATGTTTTCATGTTCAAACGCAACAAAATCCAGCCAGACCTGAGGGGTTTGCGATATTCCCCAACTTGGTTTTCCCAGAACATCATGGGTATTTTCACCATATAAAGGCCGGCCTAAATTGCTGGTAAACACAATTGGCGCACCATGTGGATGATTGCCGCGTTTTTTAAGTTCACGTAAAACTTCTACACCAGACCAGTGGCGGTGTTCGTAAGCTTCGGCGAATGTTGACTGGGCATCTTGAGCCAGTTGGCAGAACGGCAAATTATCAGCGGGAATATCTAACAGCAGAATATTGGTAAAGTCGGCCAGCAGACTATCAACGGCGGTGTGCAACGGCGCTCTATCAAACAACGTCAGGTTAAACAACAAGCGGGTTGCATGATTCCAGCGACATAATAAACCGGCAAATGCAGTCGCTAATGCCATTGTTGGCGTCACACCATTTTGTTGAGCAATTTGTTTAAAACGTTGCCAATGTTCAGGCGCTAAACGAAAACATCTGCGCTGGATGCGGACGTTTTTTATTAGAGAAGGTTCCTTAGCCAGCGGAAGTTGCGGAGCAGGGGGAAGGGTATCCAATCGGTTACGCCAAAATATTTCTGCTTCTTGTCGAGCCTGCGCAAATTGCGCCTGATATTGCGCCAAATAGCGGCAAAAATCGTAGTCAGAAGGGATATCCGGCAAATTGCGTTTAGCAATTAATGCCGCCAGTTCAGTAAAGAACAGGCTAAAACTGGCGGCATCCATGATCAGCAAATCAATATTAGCGTGCAACCGGTGCTGATTCTCACCAAACAGACTTAGCTGAATATCGAACGTTTCCCCTTGTTCAACCTGTAATACCCGATGGCTTAGTTGTTCACGTATATTATTCAGCGCTTGTTGCTGTTCGTCTTCTGTCAAACTGCGCAGGTTATGAACCGCTAATTTTTTCCAATAAGCGTCGGCCATCCCTTGCTGACGACCATCCGGCAAAAACCGTACTCGTAACATCGGATGTCTTTGAATCAACCGATGAATTGCCGCTTCCAGTTGTTCAGGTTCCAACCCGATACCGTCAAATTCTTGATATAAATGGCAACCCACGCCGCCTAACGTCTGTTCCGGCGAACGTCCAACAAAATAAGCATGTTGTACCGCGGTCAACGGGAACGGACGAGCATCTGCAATCAGCGGCTGCAAAGTCGCATCGGGTTTAGGCGCCATCTGAGTGACAGGCTTATGACGTTGCAGAAGCTGGCTCCAGGCATGCAGCGTGGGTTTTTGATACAGTTCACGAAGGGTGACGCGATATCCCTGACGTCTCAACTGGTTTAGCAATGCCATCATTTGCATTGAGTCCAGCCCTTTGCGAATTAAATCGTCGTTATCATCCACCAGTGTATTTTTCTGATTAAGAAGGCCAGATATGATCTGGCGCAGTGAATCTGGAGAGACAAGATCCGTATGCATGAAGATATCCTATAAATAATGACGGTTACGAAACGGTGGGTTACACCTTATTTGGGTATAGATGCCAGTGCTCTTCTGATGAGCCAAGATGGTTTTCCCAAAGAGATTGATAAAGTGAACAACGTCTTAACAATTCGTCATGAGTTCCACTATCACAAAGGGCGCCATGATCCATCACCAATATTTGGTCAGCGCGAGTTATCGTGCTCAATCGGTGAGCGATAACAAAGACCGTTTTATTCTGGGTAAGAGAATCAAACGCCTGTTGTATCAACTGTTCATTTTCGGGATCGAGAGAAGCCGTCGCTTCGTCGAGGAATAAAACCGGAGATTGTTTTAAGATAGCGCGGGCAATGGCAAGGCGTTGACGCTCACCGCCAGACAACGTACCGCCATCTACGCCTAGCGGTGTATCATACCCTTGCGGCAATGCCATAATCGTATCGTGAATATTGGCAAGGCGAGCAGCCTGCTCCAATTCTAACTGGGTGGCATTGGGATCACCCAATCGGAGATTGTTAGCGACGGTATCCTGAAATAGTGCAGTTTCCTGAAATACCATAGTCACAGTGTCATACAGTGCCTGAGTTTGATAACGATGGATATCATTCCCACCCAGACGGATCTCCCCCTTATCCAGTTGATAGAAAGAGAGCAGCAGATAAGCCAGCGTGGATTTACCACTGCCGCTGGGCCCGACAATCGCAGTCATACTGCCTTGCGGCGCATAAAACGACACATTTTGGATAGCGGGTTGATTCGTACCTGGATAGCTAAATGAGATGTTATTCACTTCAACATCATATTTGTCTGGCGCCGCTAATGGCCCGGAAGCTTGCGTGGCAACAGCTTCTATCTCTGCAATATGGGTTTCGCCCACTTGCGTTAAGGCCGTGATATTGAGCAGGGGGATGATTCCACGTAGAGGGGTGATCGTGGCAAACAACAGCAGAATAGTGATAAGCATTTCCGACAGCGTTAATGCTTCTGGTGCATTAAAGCGTAGGGCGCCCGCCAAAATGCCAACGACCACGCTGGTATCAATGATGATGTAAAACAGGCTCAGTAGCGGAATACTTCTGAATACCCCACGGCGGAATGCAACCCGTAATTGGTCGATTTCGCGGTCAAAACGCTGTTCTACCGTCGTGGTCGCTGCCGCAGCACGAATAAAGGACATACCTTGGGCGTACTCGACAATCGCTTCGGATACATCAGCCATCATAGTGGCACGCAACCGCAATATTTCATTCAGTTTTTTACGGATAGCCCCCAAGATAAGCATTCCAACCATCAGCACCAATAACGCACTGCCGGCAACCACCCAATCGAACCAGAACAAAGCTAGGTAGATGAGGGTCAGCATCATCACCTGACAAGCGATTTGCGGTGTGGTATAGGCTGATTGATTTTCCTGCCATTGCACATCTTCAGATAACGTCAACGCTATCTTTCCGGCACTCAATCCTCGAATCGTGGCTATAGACATACTGACAAGGCGTTGTAGCAGGGCGCGACGGATTTCTATGCCTAAACCATAGGCGGCAATGGTGAGTTTACGTAATGCGCGAGCCATAAAAGTAAATCGCAGCAACAGTAAAAGAACCAGTAATCCCAAAGTGATAAGCGGCAACATAGCGTTATCACTTTCCCCCAGATGGGTAATAGCCCAGGCAGCAATAGCAAGTTGAGCCATAATCGCAACGGTATCAAACTGTTTATATAACAACCCTTTGAACCAAACTCTTTGCAGTTTTGGTGATAGATGTTGCTGGAGACGATTAAATAACCCCATGATAATTTGCTCCTGTCCCAGTTTTTTCTCCCCGCCAAGCGGCCCACTGTCTGGCGTATGCACCTTGCTGTGCGACCAGTTCTTCATGGGTGCCTTGTTCGATAATCTGTCCTTTATCTAAAACCAGTATTCGATCAAGATGACGGATAGTCGGCAGGCGGTGAGCAATGACAATCACGGTCTTATTGCGGCATAAGGCATTGAGCGCCTGTTGCATCTCTTTTTCACATTCTGGATCGGCATAGGCTGTAGCTTCGTCCAAGACAAGAATTGGGGCGTTTTTCAGAATAGCGGCGGCAACGGCAATGCGCTGTTTTTCGCCCACCGATAAACTCACGCCGCCGTTCAGTACGGTGTCGTAGCCTTGTGGTAATTGTTGAATAAATTGATCTGCTTGTGCTGCGATAGCCGCTGCTTCAACTTCCGCCTGTGAGGCATTAGGACGGGCTAGTCGTATATTATTAGCCACCGTATCATTGAACAGAAACACACGCTGGAAAACAAAAGAGACGTTATTGCGTAGCGTCGGTTCATCCATATTACGGATATCAACACCGCCAATCGTCACCTGACCGTGCTGCGGGTCCCAAAGACGTGCGATAAGACTCGCCACTGTAGATTTACCCGAGCCACTGGCGCCGACTAAAGCTAATGAACTTCCCGCTGGTATAGAAAATGAAATGTTATTTAATGCATTCTCCTGTTCATCTTGGTAGGAGAAACTGACATTGTGCAGCGCGACACTGTGATCTGCCGGTGTTTGGCTCTGAGTACAAGGCGCCAGTTCAGGTTGATTCATTAACCAGCGATAGCGAGTGATTAACGCCTCTTGCTGTTGCAAACGTGTCATCACAGCGAACATGGATGAAGCAATATTGCCAAATGCCATTGCCGCCAGAATAAAGAAAGTGAATTCGAATAACGTGATCTCTTGTCGGTTGAATAGCCAGACCGCCAAAGGAAGAACAAACAACAGGTTAGCGCTGGATAGCACGAAAAACCGGCTGGATTTGACCTGCACTTTCTCAACCCAGACATCAATAATCCGTGTCAGAGCAGTGAAAGCTTCTTCAGCGCGTTGCAACGCAACCTTGCCGCCTGAATAGGTTTTAACCACTGGAATCGCATTAATAACTTCACCCATTGTTGAAGCAATACGGTTTTGGGCGGCATAAAAACGCTGAGTTGTCGTTTGCACCTTCATCTGGATATAGACGAATAACAGGCAAGCGCCCAAAGTTGGCGCGAATGCCGCCAAAGCTAACCGCCAATCAATAACCAGCATGACGCTCAATGCGATCAATGGGCCAAACAAGGTAGCAGACATCTCTGGAATGATATGGGCAATACCATCTTCAAGCTGTTCGACATCATCTAGCATCATCTTTTTTATTTCAGTGCTGTCAGTCAGCATGAAAAAGCCCAAGGGAACCGATTTCAACTTACTGCTAATGTTGCGGCGAACATCAGCCTGCACATCGGCAGCAATCAAATGAGCAAAAAACGTTGAACCACTAAAGGTCAACATAGCGGCAAACGTGAATCCCAATAACATGACGCCATAATTCAATAGCGTGTCATATTGCCCGTCATAGATAGATTGGGTGATAAGCCCGGCAACCGCCGCCGGCAACATTTGCAAACCGGCGGAAAGAATCGCAAGTACAATCGCAACGTAACTCAAGGTGCGATATGGACGCATCATATACCATAACTCTTTAATTACGCCGGCATCAGCCGCACGCTGCTCCGGCGAACTCTGAACAGAAGTATCATGGCTATGCATGCACATTCTCCCTTTGGAAATCATGGAATTTACGCAATGTCCAGAATAGGGCCGTGAAGGTGCAGATGAGCGCAAGCATGAAAAGGGTGGAATAGTCTGCTTTGGTCACAATCAATCCACCCAACACTGAACAGATAATTGCAATACCCATATCTGCGGATTGCATCAATGCAAAATCCACACCGGACTGAGCACCCGCAGCGAGCGACATCATCTGGGTATACAGCGCAACAAATTTAGCGGCGGTGATTAAGGTGATGAAGACATATGCCGCTGAAAGCAGGGATAACGGCGCTTCTGGTTGACGGGCAAGCCAGAAGATACAGGCTAATACGATAGCTTCAAGCAGCATGATAGCCAGTAATGTCTGGACAGCACCAAATTTACGGACAATGACGCCGCCAAGCAAAACACCAGATAATCCAGCCAATGCGCCACCACTGGCGGCAATGATACCGAGCTGAGTTAAATCTACGCCGCGATCGATCAGAAATGGCGAAAGCATACCGAGTGAAAGACGTGTACCGATCATACACAACAATATCAAAACCAGTGCTTGCCTAACCGGCGCTCGGCGGAGTGCATTCTTGAGAGAAGGGGCAACCGGAGCTTTTAAAACCGTCGGCGCTTTTTCTACCTGTGTTTCCCGTAAAAATAGGGCAGGCAATGACATCAACAGAATCACTATAGCTAACACTCCGGCGCCAATATGCCAGCCATACAGTGAAACAAGATATAGAAACAGGCCGCTGCCTATGATGGAACCCAAATAACCGCCGCCAACTTGCATAACATTGCACCAAGGGCGGTGCTTTGGTGGTAACCGGTCAATAGCGTGACCGTCTGTAGTGGTATCCACCACCGTCAGACAAATGGTGATCAAAAACAGACCGACAATAATCAGCGGCATATGTTCGGCAGGTCTTGCCAATGACATTGAACAAAAAAGCAATGTTATTAGCAGATTACCGCAGATCATGATACGACGGGGGTTTGTATCCCCCGAACCGGATTTACGATAGCGCTCTATAATAGGCGCCCAAAGGAATTTAAACGCCCAAGGCAACATCAGCAAGTAGAGCAAACCGATTTTATCCGGGGTTACGCCGTGGCTACGCAAAAATGCCGGCATACTTTGTAACGTCAACATGCCAATCGTGCTTTGGAGGGTGTAAACACCCGCCAAAGTTAGCAATAACAACGATATATGACGGGGATGGGAGATATTATGCGTCATAATGAGACACTCACATCCAGCCCAACATTCAAGCCCTTATTGATCATACTGAGCGTATTTGGCCCCACTATGAAACTAGAGACACGATACTTTTTGTCGCCCAGATTTTCGCCATAGAGTTTTACATTAATCCCATGTGCCATTTCTAAACTTAATGAAGCGTCATAGAGTGTGTATCCCCCTTGTTCAAGGGTATTCGCTTCATTAAAGTAGCTTTTTGAATAGTAGCGAGCGCCGGCATTTAAATAGAGGTTACCGGGTAACAACGTTTGATCAATCAAGTAGTCAAAACCTGCATTGAGCATGACGTCTGGCGCATAAGGTAAACGTTTATTGTTATAACTTATGCCATTCTCTGTACCGGTTGCATCAGTGAAGTTTGATTTGCCTACACTTCCCCCAAGAGAAAATTTCAGCCCTTTCATTGGCTTGATCTGGCTACTCAACTCAATGCCTTTGCTCTCGGCTTTACCCACATTGCGTATAAACTGCGCACTGATCGGACCAACATAAATTTGTTTATCTTTCGAACGAATGTAGTAAACAGCGCTGTCTAATGTCACCGCGTTATCAAAGAACGAGGTATGCCAGCCAAATTCATAATTATCTGAGGTTTCGGTACTGTAGGGTTTTCTATCATTAGCGGAGTAAACAATGTTATTGAATCCGCCGGGTTTGTACCCTTTAGTGGCAGAGATATAGAAACGGGTATCTGGCGTCAATTGCCAACCCAATGCGGCCTTAGGTGTGAACTCATTGCTGGAAACCTGGTTATCAAAAGCTTCGAGCGCCTCCATGCCAGAACGGCCCGCATAATCTATCTGCGATTTTTCATGGGACAAACGCCCGCCCAAGGTCAAATCCCACTGAGAAGCAAACGGCAATTTCACTTCGCCAAACAGCGCCAGAGATTTACCTTTTATTGTGTTAGCCGCATCGCCATAGTAACCGGGATAACCACTGGTATGATGTTTATTCTTTTCATCTGAAAACCAACCGCCGAGAACGCTGGTAATCCCATTTGAAAAATTGGAATTTAAACGCAGCTCTTGCGTGGTGGCGTGGTGCTTCTCTTTCCACTTACCCCCGATGAAATCACGGTAAATATCGCGATCCTGATAGGAAGTCACACTGGTTAATACACTGTCGCCGAAATCATATTCAGCCTTGAATGCATAACTGTTAACCCTCCGGGTTAACTCTGGAATAGGGCCATCGTATTCTTTTCGGCGAAATTGTTCGTCGGTTAAATAAAGTTCTTCATGGGAATCGAGATCTTCATGAGCAAAACTGAGTTCAGCACTGAACGAAGAATCTTCCGGCGCAAATGTCAGTTGCCCTCTACCGAGCCAGGTTTTGCTGGAATCAATATTTTTATCGCCGCTATTTGGCGCATCAATTTGCCCAGGCTCTTTTACCCAACGCAAACTGGTACTACCATAAAGGAGATCTTCAATAAGTGGTATTGATCCGCTGAAAGAGCCGCCTTGTTTCAGCTTAGAGTAATTACCGGCGAGGTTAAGCCAAGGGCCTTCTTGCGGCGAACGGGTGACAATATTGATAACACCGGCTTGGGCGTTTCCGCCATATAAAGTCCCTTGCGGACCGCGTAATAATTCTACACGTTCTACATTAATTAATTCTTGTGTTAAGAACTGGTGATCTTGAGGAACGCCATCGACATAAATTCGAACAGAAGGCGAGTAGAAATCCGGCGAACTGATACCTCGAATGGTGGTTGCTGAATAGGTTCGGTTCCCCCGTGAGCGGATTTGTAAACCAGGGAAAGCGCGCTCAAGATCTTGTACTTGAGTGATACCAGCCTGCACAAGTTCCTCACCAGTTTTAACCAGAACGCTACCATCGACTTTATTTAATGCTTCTTCCCGTTTATTGGCCGTCACAATCAAAGCATCTTCTGTCGCGCCAGGCGAATGTTCTGCCCATACCACAGGCGAAATTAAACAACATAAGACAGACGCCTTAGCATATTTTTTTTTCATATAAATAACTCGTTATGCACTGTTTAAATCATGTTTTACGAAAATTAAGTATGGTAAAACAAAAAACCTAACGGGAGACTATCGATAGTATTCCATCAGGGCTAACGGAATAGGGACAAAAGTAGCGCATTACGCACTATTGATAATGATTCTCATTAATGATAAAGTGAGTGACATTCACAATATGCATATATATATAAAATAAAAATATAATGTCTTTAATATGCAAAAAACACTGTTTTAAGTGCGAAAGCACTTTTTAACCGGTATCCGATGCTAATTTTACAGGGGATCTCATGAAGACGATCTATAGCAAGAAATTAGGAGTTTTCACGGCTGACCATTGCAATTGCATGCATTCACATGCGGAGAAAAATAACACAAATACGCCTTTATTAACTGAGGAATTATCTGACGGAATTCATATAAACCGAATTCGCTTTGAGCTTAACAAAGATGTCACAGAATATTGTGAAGGGCCGCCAACGGTATCAATTGCGTTTATTTTAAGCGGGAAAGGGAAAATGGCGATTGAAAATGGCAATGTTTTAGATATCAATTCAGGAACGATGATATTTTTCCATTCCCCTAAAATAACGCGTGGCATGAACTTCTTTGGTTGCGGATCATGGCATATTCTCGATATCCGTTTTTCGTTGAACGAAATTGAAGCTCAGGAATTACCCCCATTCACCCAATTAGCGGCTGGCTTTGAGAAGAACGCCAGCTACAGTGATGTATTGATGATGGCATGCCCCATTTACCCACCATTTATGCAGATAGTGAATCAAATAGAAGAGTGCCAATTAAGCGGCAGTATAAGAAAGGTTTATTTAAAAGCAAAAGCGTTAGAAATACTCGCTTGCGTAGCGTCTCAGGTTTATGATTGTCAATATAATGTGATCAGCGGGTTGCAACGCCGTGCTGTTTATAATGCAATAAAAATAATTAACAGTGATTATCATTACCCTTGGACGATAAAATCATTATCAAGAGCAGTTGGTTTGAACGAACGGAAGTTAAAAGAGGGATTTCGTGCGGTTGTTTTTCGCACTTTCCATCAATATCTGGAGAATGTCCGTATGACAACCGCAGAAGATTTATTGAAAAAAGGAATGAGTGTGATTGATGTTTCTACCGCAGTGGGTTATTCCAGCCCAAGTCACTTTTCTAAACGTTTCCGGCAACATTATTTGATCAATCCTAAAGCATGGCAGGCGAAATACGCCGTTGGTCACACCCTATTAACAGAAAATATCGTAGCCGGGAATTAGCTATTCAATTGACTCCCGAACCAAGATGGCCATTTTGCATGGCCACTTTACAAGTAGGGATATCGCATGGTTTATATGTTACGCCAGTATTATATTATCCGCCAATAAGCTATCTATGCTGACGCCAACCAGAGTGACTGAGTTTTGGCCGAAGGTAAACACCAAATTATTGTCCACCATAGAAGCATGATCCAGATACTTACTGTTGTCACTGCTGCCTTCGGTACCTAGGAACACCAGTTTATCAGTCTTATTGTAGCCATAGATGATGTCTTGCCCAAACTCGCCGTTGAACAGGAAAGTATTGTTATTACCCTGACTTTTCATGACATCGTTGCCTTCACCACCGACGAAAACATTATTGTTGCCGAAGCCGATCAACGTATCATCACCATCCAGACCGAATAGCCAGCTACCGGAGGTTTTAGAAGTCAGAGTATCATTCCCATCGTTGCCGGTTACTGAATTGGCGTATTTCGTTACTCCACGGCTGGAATACAAACCATCGGCTTTAACTTGAGAATCCACCTGTTTAGTCAGAAATAGCCAGGTACTTTCCTTACTTCTTATAGTCGAAATATCCGTAGCAACGGTGATACCACCTTGCGCATCACGCACATATAATGTCCCTGCCTTGTCATAGGCTATTTCTGCATTTTTTAGTGACTTCTGTAAGTCAAAGGTATTATGGCCTTTTCCACCGGCAATCATGTTAAATCCACCGTCATCGCGGAATATATCATTGCCATCGCGTCCCTCCAGATAATCGTTTCCTTTACCACCTTTAATTAGGTCGTTGCCGTCGGTACCAATAACAAAAGTACTGCCAGTGTGTTTCTCAGCATTCCGGTTCAAATCCTGCACCCAGGTATTTTCACGAGTGACATTGGAAAGATTGCTGACAACAATAGTAGAGTCTTTATGAGTTAGATTGTAGAACGTTGACTCCATAATACGTTGCATGCCGCTCTGATAAAACGGCGTCACATGCGAAACCCAGGTTGACAGATTAGCAATAGAGAAGGGCAATATATTCCACCAATTTGATGCATAGTGATCGTTAAAGTTAACAATATTATTTGTAGCCGAATCCCTTGGTACATCGTGAACACCTGGGGAGAACGCATCAACGGTGGTGCCGTTTAATACACGGAATACGGGATCATTTTCATATCCTACATTCAGCACCTTGTTACCTATTTCATACTGTGATGGCGAAGCGAAAGAGATATAATTCGACTGGGAGTAGAATCCCCCCCATTTCGTATCGCTAGACTCCGCCATACTATTCACAGCTAACCCACCCAAACTATGGCCGCTAACCACAACGTCATTGCCTGTCAAACCGTGAGCCTTGGCATAATTAGCCACATGGTCCAGCAGCCGACCAAAAGCGTTTGGCGTGTAGTCATTCGAATAGTCTTTCTTACCCAAAGCGACCAGCACATTATTCATAATGTCGCCGAATGTATCGGTAATAACTGACTCTCGAGGACCACTCGTACCACGAAACGCAATGCCAATAGAAATCAAATTACCATCAGCATCATATTTTCCCATTACCTCTGCCTGAGCGGTGGAATGACTTGATTTTTCGCCAAAAAAAGTACCGCGGGCATCAGTTTTACCCTGATAGCCTAACTCATCAGCACTGATAGTAAACCATCCCGATTCATTGAGTTTATCTCGTGCCTGTTTTTCTGCGTCCGGATTCCAAGGCAATTTAGGGGTGATGCCCTGCGATGTCGTGCTGCCGAGAAGTGCGGTCACCAATGTTAATGGCATCCCTAAACCATAACCATAGTTGTAATACCCCTCAGCAAATCCGCTGCCCAGATTATGGTAAGCATATCCGGAGATAATTTTTGCGTCGGAAAATAACTCTTTAGAAGTAGTGTCATCAAAGTCTTTGTACTGAAAAACACCCATGATGCATATCCTTGTTAAGTTAAAATAAAGTTAAAAAAGTGTTTTAAAAATATTAACCAGCTAGGTAAGTATAGATTGATGTAGATCATTTAAAGAGTAATTGTCTAAAAATTTATAAATTAGTGAGCCATAATGAAAATTTAATATTTTTGCAAAACTTTTATTGAATAAATCTATTTTATATGCTAAATGGTCTCGCGGGTGAGAATAAACACACTGACATATTTATTATCATCGTTGATAGTTTTTAGAAGTGACTAAATTAATGGATAACTATATTACATGACATGATAAAGAGAGATTGATTCCATTTAATATTCTTGAAAATATAGACATGTGAATTGTGGCAGAAAATTTTATCGCTGATTTATTTAATTTAATTGATTAAAGAAAGATAATTAAAACCCGTTATTCCATATAATGTCTTAACGTTCTTGAATATTGATTCAATATAAATTAATTCATGATATTGATATTCACTCTCCATTTATTAAAATAAGTTTCTATTACGCCATTTATATAAATCCATTAATAACAAATTAATTAAATAATTTATTTTTCATTTAAAATAAATAGTTAAAAAATAAAATGATTATTTTAAATCGGCTAATGGATATATTAGTTATTGTTCCCCAGTCGGTTAGATAATTGGTGATAAAACCGGTAGTGGAGATTATTTCCCATAAGAGGCTGAATGACTAAAATTTGCGCCCCCCAGAATTATGTAGTAACGTACCTACATAAATTAGCGATTATACCGAGGTGTACCATGTCAATCACAACCTTATCGAGTCGGGAGCTTAATCAAGACGTCAGCAGAGCAAAGAAGGCGGCTAAAAGCGGTCCAGTATTCATCACAGATCGTGGCAAACCGGCACATGTCCTACTAACCATTGAAGAATATCAACGAATCACCAAGCAACGTCGAAATATCGCTGATGCTTTAGCAATGCCCGATGTTGAAGATATTGAATTCAATCCACCACGTGTCGCCATCAATAGCCGTCCAGCCAATTTCTCATGATGTATGTTCTTGATACTAATATTGTCTCCGAACTTCGGAAAGTTCGAGCGGGTAAGGCTAATGTCGGTGTGGCTGCATGGGCTGAAGGTGTTGATGCAACAGAACTTTTCCTGTCAGCCATTACCATTATGGAGCTGGAAACCGGGATCTTACAGATTGAACGACGAGACACAACCCAAGGGGCATTATTACGATCATGGTTTAACCACCATGTAATGCCGGAATTTACTAGTCGGATATTGCCAATAGATACGGCTGTAGCACAGCGGTGCGCCCGGTTGCATGTCCCAGATCCATGCTCAGAGCGTGATGCGCTTATCGCCGCCACCGCGCTGGTTCATGGTATGACTGTCGTCACACGAAATGTGATTGATTTTGAATTAACCGGCGTGCCAATATTAAACCCTTGGGTTTAAGGATGATGAAATATGTATATATTAAGTAGAAAATAAATATAGGTGGTGAATTCACATAATAAGCTTATTATGTGAATTCACCTATAATTATTGATAAATACTTATCTTGAAATTACACAGAAAACTCAGGTAGAATATTTTTCATATAAATATCATTGATAATGATATTTATTAAACCTAGACTTAAGAGTTTAGTTCCTTTGATATGTTATATAAAAGAAAAATTCTTTAAATTATATAGGATGAAATTATTATGCCAGATGTTCGTACTATTATTAATGTTGATAACAAATTTGGTTATAAATACAAAGTAGATTTACTTAATGAGCAATCAAAACAGAGTGTGACTGTTTCTCCTGGGGAGGATAGGCCCGCCGATAATATACCGATTCCGTGGTGTGATAGTCAGCAAGATCTTGACTCTGGTCGTTATATCAAAACCACTTTCAGTAAAAGTGGGATTCCTAATACTGTGAACTACATGTTTCAACATGGCAGTCAAGTTTATATTACAAACAGTAAAAAACAGTTTAACAAAAAGCAAATTATATCTGGTGACTCAGAAAAAGGTGAGGGAAATTATAAGATTAACATTAAAAAAATAACAAATAGTGATTTACCACTGATGGTGTTAGTTAAATATTAACCCATCGTTATTTATCACTAAAAAACAAAATTTACCTTTTACCAATTATCTGTAAATAATAAATTCGATAGTTATTTTTTATGATTTCATATTGAATGTTAGTCATAACATAACTCGAATTCTGTTTAAGCTGTCACTAGAAAATCTTATTCTGAGTAAAAAACTTTCAGTGATGGCTTCTTCCATTTAAGGCAGTACGCAATCACCCCACCTAACACGGTCAACAGAAATCCTTTTATGCTTCTGTGACACGAATGCTCTATCTGAGAAGGGGTTTTTAATTGCCCATTAATCGGTTGAAACCAAATCAAACGTGGTATTCAGGTAACTCTACATTTACTCCTGCTTCGAGCTTAGCTAACCACTTGTCCGTTTCTTCAAGCGTTAAGTGTAGTCCATTCTCTTGATACGCTTCCCAAGCACGCAATGCATCCCGTTTGAAAGCTTCACGTTTTTCTTCACACTCTAAATAGGTTGCCATTTTTTTCCACCTAAATATTAAAAGGTAATACCTTTTAATACTCTATCATGGAATCTCCGCTTTGCTACCAGGTAAAAAAACCTTCGTTTTTCATTTGGTTGGGGCATTGGCTGAACTTGAACGTAATCTAACAAAGGGAAAAGGTTTAAAGTTGCATGAGCCAGAAGGAGAAAAGGAGGAAGGTCAAAGGCGCTGATATCGCCGCCACCGCGCTGGTTCATGGTATGACTGTCGTCACACGAAATGTGATTGATTTTGAATTAACCGGCGTGCCAATATTAAACCCTTGGGTTTAAGGATAATGAAATATTTATTAAAAATAAAAACATTCTCATATTTCAACCTTATTGTCATATACATTAATTTTTCAGGAAAATAATAATTTATATACATCAATTTTTTTATTCGCTCCTTATACAAAAATAATTAACCCTGTAAGTTATAAAAACACTCCATTATTATTTTTATGAACTAGACTATAATTTGCGCCAATGGATAAAGTTATCTGCACGATAATTTAATATATTGATTACGTAAGAAAATTATTTTATTTAGAGGGGTATATGAGCCAAAAAAATGATTTCAAAGCTTTTTCCATTAGTAATAATGCTAATGTGGTAAGTCAAGAAAAATATGAAGAAAATCAGAGTTTGCAGGTAGGATTTCCACCAGAAAATATCTCTACACATGTATTAAATAAGGCATTACGCCAATCATCAACAATAGCTTCTGTTATCGCTAACTTTATTGCAACACAATCTGGTGATGACGTTCTGGATGATGGTGATATAGCTAAACTCACTACAAAATTAAATCAAGCATTAAAACAAAAAGTCACAGCAGAAATTCCCAATGCCTCATTAACACAAAAAGGCGTTGTCCAACTGACCAATGAAATTGGCAGCAATGACACACTAGCAGTGACACAAAAGCTGGTGCAGGAAATCATCAATTCATTACGTGGAAATATTGATGGCAAAGTCTCCAATAGTCGGAAAATAAACGGTAAAGCGTTGACTGAGGATATTAATCTGAATGCGAATGATGCAGGAGCATATACTCGAACAGAAGTTTACACCCGAGCAGAGGTGGATAGATTGATTAAGACAACCAGTGAGATTCCTGTTGGCGCTCCTATCCCTTGGCCATTAGCGCATCCACCTATTGGCTATTTCACTTGTAACGGTTCCGCTTTTAATAAATTACAATATCCTAAGTTAGCAGAAGCTTATCCTGATGGTAGGTTACCCGATTTGAGAGGTGAATTTATTCGTGGTTGGGATGACGGACGAGGAATAGATAGTGGTAGAGCACTTCTGACAAACCAGAGTGATGCCTTACAAGATTTAAAGGGTTCATTTATAGGAGATAATTCAATAGCAATAACCGCTGAAGGCGTTTTTGCCAATGGAGGAACAGTAAACGGTATGAATGGATCTCCGAATGACTACGATAGCTATAAAACCCTATTTGACGCGTCACGAGTAGCTAGGACGAGCCATGAAACCCGTCCTCGAAATATCGCCTTTAACTACATCGTAAAAGCAGAATAATAATGACCTAAGAATATAAAAGCTCATCAGGTAAGATGAGCTTGCTTATTTTCCAGCCACGCTCAAATTTGGATTGAGCATTATCGCCATATTTGAAAATCCCTGATGGGCAAGAATACGGTTCCTATGCTCTGAAAAAGTAGCTTTCCAGTTCGGTATGTTATTGATGAGCAAGTTCATCATCAGAACGAGGCACTTCTCCACCTGTCCGGAACAGGACATTGGTCGCCATAAATAATGCGTTTTGACCGGCTCAATCAATGCTGCAAGCCCATCAACGAAAACATGAGCTTGCTTCTGAGTTAGGCCCGCCGCAATCCAATGCACAGGTATAACTTTACCATCATAAAATATTAACAAAGCGCTGTTTTTCAGTCAGCGATTTGATTCAATAAAAATTCGAAAAGTATTTTATTTCCCTTCTAAAACTCACCCCAGATTAAATAAATCTCTAATTCCATCTATATTTCTACTTTTCTGACTCGTCAGATTCTGATTATTAAAAACGGCAGAATGAAAGATAAGACAAGTATGAAAATACATTTTGACCGCGATATGCTTTCTCGATTTTTCAACATAAATACAATCAGTTACAAAATAACACAAAATCCCCGGCATTATATTTCACTCTGAGACCATTGCATTAAGTTAATATTCATGAGAACTTATTTCCCGCCGAAATACGGTGGGTTTTAAATATCATTAAATGCGTCACGGCATATTTACTTGCTATAAATAGTATTAATTGATCTCTCCATTTATTTCTCATCTTATTATTCGGCTATTTAATCAGGTTTGGTGCGGTTTAACGTAAGTAAGTTTGCACTTCCTGTCATATATAAAGGTAAAAGGTGCCATGAATACTCAACGTAAGCTTGATAAAGTCAGACCGCCCCGAGTTCAGATTACTTATGATGTTGAATTAGGCGGCGCGGTCGAGAAAAAAGAATTGCCTTTGGTTATTGGTGTTGTTGGGCAATTTGCTGAGCAATCTATTCCCATGCGCGAACGTCGTTTCATGCATGTTGATAAAGATAACTTTAATGCAGTGATGGAAGGTTTATCGCCTTCATTGGAATTACAGGTTGAAAGCGCACTGCCGGGTCAGAGCGGATTTATTAATGTCGATTTGCAATTTAAATCAATGGCTGACTTTACCCCAGAGAATTTGGCGAAGCAAATAGAACCGCTGCGCAATTTACTGGAAGTACGCGGCAAACTCAGCGATTTGAAAGGCCGTGCATTGAGCAATGAAAAATTGCGTGACCGTCTGGCGGAAATTCTGGCTGAACATGCGGATAACTTACCGCAGGTAAATGAAAAAGCAGAAACCGCCGCAGAAAATACAGAGGATGACGTCACTCCGGAAAATAACAATATCCCGGAAAATAACAATGCACAGTGAGGGCAGCATGGAACAGAGCGTTGTTGAACAACAAGAATTGAAAACGACGGAAACAAGTGGTGATTTTCTTGATCAGATTATTGATAACACCCAAGCCATTCGTCGGGAAGCAGATCGTGATCGGGTAAAAAGCCAGCTCGACCAGTTTCTGGCCGAAGTGACTTCCGGTTCATTGGTGGTTTCCGGCGATTTGGTAAACAGCATTGAGGAACGTATCGCAGCAATTGACGCGCTGATGTCCGCTCAACTGAGTCTGGTATTGCATCACCCGGAATTTCAACGTCTGGAATCTTCTTGGGTAGGGCTTAAAGGATTACTCGACCAAAGCGAAACGGATAATACCCAAATCCGCATGTTGAACGCGACAAAAACCGATTTAATTAAAGATTTTAAATCGGCATCGGATTTCGATCAGTCAATGCTGTTTAAAAATGTGTATGAATATGAATACGGTACGTTTGGTGGTGAACCTTATTCAGCATTTGTCGGTGATTTTGACTTTGATAACAGCCCGGAAGATCTTTACTTACTGGAACAAATTTCTCATGTCGCAGCGGCAGCTCATGCGCCGTTTATCAGTTCAGTCAACGCGGGCATGTTGGGTCTGAATGATTTTGGCGAGCTACCACGTCCGCGTGATTTGTCCAAACTATTTGACACATCCGATTATCTGCGCTGGAAACGCTTCCGGGAATCTGATGACTCCCGTTATGTCGGCCTGACTTTACCGCGAGTGATTGGCCGTTTGCCTTACGGGGCAAAAACCATCCCGGTCGAACAGTTCTGTTTCGAAGAGCAGGTAAGGGAAGGAGATAGCAGTAGTTATCTGTGGATTAACGCCGCCTATGCACTGGCAGGCCGAATGGTAGCTGCATTTGAACAATATGGTTGGTGCGCGGCGATCCGCGGTGTGGAAGGCGGAGGATTGGTCGAAGCATTGCCAACCCATCATTACTCTTCGGTGTCTGGTGAAAAGATGCTGCAATGTCCGACCGAGGTTGCCATCTCTGATCGCCGTGAAAAAGAGTTGGCAGAATTAGGGTTTATTCCTCTGGTTTATTACAAAGGGACTGACTATGCCGCATTTTTCTCGGTGCAGTCACCGAATAAGGCAAGAAAATATAATTCTGACTTGGCAAATGCCAATGCAAAATTATCAACCCAATTGCAATATATTATGACAACTTCTCGTTTCGCCCATTATTTGAAAATGATTGTACGTGACAAAGTGGGTAGTTTTATGTCCCGCGGAGAATGTCAATCTTATCTGCAAAATTGGATCAACCAATATATTGTTGGCTCGGATACCGTTGGCGCAGAAATAAAAGCGAGTCACCCATTACGGGAGGCAAGAGTTGATGTTGTTGAAGTTCCTGGATCACCCGGAACATATCGGGCTGTAGCCTATTTAAGGCCGCATTTCCAATTAGAAGGGTTAAGTATGTCTTTACGGTTGGTGGCTGATTTACCGCCGTCATCGGCGGCCTGATTTTTCTATTTATTAATATTTATCCTATTTATTACAACTAACTGGAGTAGTTAATTATGAGTTCTTCAATTTTTTTACAAATTGATGGTATTAAAGGTGAGAGTACCGACAGCAAACATAAAGAATGGATTGAGCTGGAACATGTCAATTTTGGCGCATTTAACCATGCACGTATTGCAGACAGCGGTAAACGCAAAATTACCTCTGGCGCAGCGGATTTCCGTACCATTGACTGTGTGAAAGTGATGGATACCAGTTCTATTGGCTTACTGTCCGCCGTGGCGCAAGGTACCGCGATTAAGAAAGTGAAACTGGAAATCTGCACAATTTTTAAAGGTGAAATGCACCCTTACGCGGAAGTTGAAATGGACGAATGTATTATCTCTGACGTTCATGAAACCTGTACACGTGGTGGTGAATTTCCACAAGAACAGATTTCTATCACCTATTCCAAAATTAAATGGACATTCACACCACTCAACCCAGATGGCACCAAAGGCAACAAAGTCGGTCCAGAAGGTTGGGATCTTATCGAGAACAAGAAACAGTAATTTTGACTGTTTACTGCCGGCCTTTGGCCGGCAGTTTCTACCCGGAAAAATATAATGATTCAGCCTTCATTACTCCATCGCCTGAAAGATGATTATCCACAAGATGAAAAACGGGGTGTCACTTTGGCTTGGTCACGTCAGGAAGTTGTACAAAGCCTAATTTCCGATTTGAATATGTTATTTTCATCAAGACCGATTTCTGAAATTTCCCCTTTATTTGGTGAATTACCGAAATCCGTTTTAAATTATGGCGTTTCTGATGTCATTAATGTGGATATTTCTGATGATGAACGTATTGATGCACTGAGTAATAATATTTACCAAGCTATTTCTTGGTTCGAACCCCGTTTGCAAAATGTCGTGATTACATTACAGAAAAATACGCCAGAAAATATAACTTTCTGGGTGAATGGAATTTTCTTCAACGAACAAGTGGTGTTTTCTATCTCATGGAACAGTACCGCGTATACCTATTCAATTTCATGGGATAAATAATAAGATGATGTTATTACCACAAAAAATACTGACTTATTACAACCGGGAATTGAGTTATTTAAGACAATATGGCGCCGCTTTCTCTCAACGTTTTCCCAAAATTGCTAAACGTCTTGGGTTCGCGGAAGGTGTTTCAGAAGATCCGCATGTAGAACGTCTGGTGGAATCTTTTGCCTTTTTGACAGCAAAAATCCACCAGCGGATTGATGAAGATATGCCGGAACTCAGTAATGCTATGTTGGAGGTGCTGGCGCCACAGTTTTTACGTCAGGTACCGTCGGTATCGTTAGTACAGTTTCAACAGGACCCACTCGCATCCGGCGTAACCGGGATGATGACAGTGGCGCGGCATACCCCATTGATTTCTCAACCAGTAGGTGATGTGACTTGTCGTTTCCGCACGGTATATCCGCTGGAGATGTTGCCATTAGATTTAACGCACGCAGAACTGATGCCAGACCCTTACGATCGGGACTTTATCTTAACGCTGAGTTTTACCCTGTGGCCGGGCGCCAGCTTTCAGGCGAAATATATCCGGTTGTACTTACATGGCGCACCAGTGCTGACCCACAGTTTATATGAATTATTGTCGGCGCAAGTTAAACAACTGGAATGTCGGTTGGGCGGCCGTACATCCAACCTGAATAACCAGAGTGTTCAAGTAGTGGGCTTTGATCCGCAAGATAACTTATGCGCCGATGATGCATTAATAAACCCGGTTCATCACTTATTTCGTGACTATTTTAGTTTTCCTGAAAAGTTTTTATTCCTGGATATTCCATTACCGGATACCGGTTTGATCACCAGTTTATCAGGCGAGCTGCAATACCGTTTCCGGCTTAAGGATTGCATCGCATTGCGCCGTATTGAACGTATGAGCGATAAAGTCAGCAATGAAACCTTCCGGCTAAATTGCGTCCCCATCGTCAACCTGTTTTCTCATCAGGCGGAACCCATTATTCCACTGGAAACGGAACATGAATATTTGGTTCAACCGGATGCGCGTCGCCCACAAAGTATGGAAGTCTACACCATCGATCAGGTCGAAATTGTCAGTCGTCAACAGGAACAACTAAGTTCTAAGCCGGTACCGTCATTATTTGGTATTGAACATACACGGTCTGATGAACAGTTCCCGTTATTTTGGCAGGCAACGCCACGTCCTTCACTCAGACATAACGATCTGGGGATGAATAT
Source organism: Photorhabdus sp. P32 (assembly GCF_038085095.1). Classification (NCBI taxonomy): domain Bacteria; kingdom Pseudomonadati; phylum Pseudomonadota; class Gammaproteobacteria; order Enterobacterales; family Morganellaceae; genus Photorhabdus; species Photorhabdus sp. P32. Next base: position 49,965 of record NZ_JAZGJN010000279.1, read on the forward strand.
GTTCATCGGTTTTTCTGATAGCAACGGCGAACATCTGAAACCTGAAACTGATGTGGCGATCCTGAGTCTGACCTGTACTAACCGCGATATACCGCGGCAATTGAGCAACGGTCATCCTGATGGCGATTTCGAATCAGAAAGCGCATTGCCAGGAGTAAAAATTCTGGGATTGATCCGTCCTCGATTGCCGGTGCGTCCACAACCCAATAGCGCATTGAACTGGCGGCTAGTATCGCAACTCAATTTGAACCAAATGCTACTAAGCGGTCCACAGGGGGTTCAATGCTTAAAAGAGGCGCTAGAACTCTACAACTTGCTTGGCGATCCAGCTATATCAAGGTTGATTGCACAATTACAGCAGATTGCTATTGCGCCAGTGAATGCACGCCTGAATCCCGCCGATCCTTATTCTCTGGCGCGGGGGCTGGAAGTGACATTGACATTTCAGGCACAAGCCGAAGAGTTTGTTGATTTTTACCTGTTTTGCAGCCTGTTAGAACGTTTTATCGCAATGTATGCGCCGATTAACAGCTTCACGCAAACCGTAACACAGTTAGAGGCGGTTAATAATAGTACCCGCCGTTGGCCGCGTCGCAGTGGGAGACTGACATGGCTGTAGAACATAAGATGCGTTTAGTCGGCGGCCGTTTTTATCAAAATGTACGTCGTCTGCTCAAACGTTGTCGGCGACATGAAGAAACGGCAATCACCCCTGATGATGTAGTGCAATTCAGCTCTGTACTGACATTAGATGCGCCGGAAAGGGAAGTCGAATCGCTATTACCACCGCAAGAAGGGTACGAACAGTATCGCATGGCGGTACATCACTTTGGTCTATTAGGAACCCTTGGCGCATTACCATTGCGTTATACCGAATGGCTGATTGATAGGCGTTACCGCTATGGCGACGAATCAGCTCAGGCATTTATTGATATTTTTACTCATCGTCTGCTTAGTTTGCGCTTTCAGGCATGGCAGAAATACCGGTTATATATTAACGCGGAATTACAAAACCATCGGGCTTTACCGGCAGTTATTCCAGCCGTTGCCGGCCAATTGATGGAGAGCAAAATACAGCGCCCTCATCCAGCTTGTGTCGGATTACTGGCAACACCGGTCCGCTCAATGGTGAATTTGCAACATCTGTTGCAACGGGAATTGGGTATGGCGGTCAACATCCAACCCTTTAAAGGACGCTGGCAAGATGCTGAACAGGCGCACTGTTGCTGTCTTGGCAACAGTTCATTAGGCGATAACCCGATGTTGGGTCGCGCTTATTGGGATATTCAATCCGGGTTTCATATTCAGTTGGGGCCATTTGCCGCTCGGCAGCGCGCCGCTTTTATGCCGGGAAATGAACAATATCGCAAACTGACACAATGGGTGTGGCAGTTTGCCGGGCCATTGCTCTCCTTTTCACTGGAATTGTTGGTACAACATAGTGGACAAGGCAACGTATTAAATGGCAGCCGCCAATTGGGATGGGATGGTTGTTTGGGCGATACCGGCAAGAGCAATATTCAGCGTATCTACTTGGCTGAATGTACGGGTCCTTACGCAAGTTAAACAAAAAATTCAGGTAATTAAAAAGATGCTGTTAGGGCAAAAGAATCGTTTTTTACAGGTTATAGGTAGCCTGTCAGATATTGTGGCACTGAACAAAATAGAAGGTGAAGAGCATCTATCGCAACCTTATTCATTTTCTGTTCAGCTCTATTCCAACGCTGACTGGGATAAGCTGGAGTCTCACATCGGTAAGCCTTTGGCATTTCGCCTTGGTGAAGCGCCGAATCACCGTATCGTGCATGGCCTATTGACTGAATTACAGCAACAAGGTTTTAGCGACGGCCAGTTTTGTTATCAGGCACGAATTGAACCTTGGCTGAAAATGCTGACATTAACCCATAATTTGCGCGTCTATCAGCGTATCAGCGTGCCGGATATGGTATGTGATATCTTCCGTAAACGTGGGTTTAACGACGTTGAACTGGCGCTAAAAAGCCGTTATCCGAAGCTTGAATATTGTATGCAATACAAGGAATCGGATTTTGACTTTGTGACGCGTCAACTGGAGCAAGCGGGGATTTTCTATTTCTTTCGCCATGAAGAAGGGCGTCATGTGCTGGTATTAGCGGATCACCCTTCAACATTTATTAACGCGCCCTTAGCGGTATTGCCATACCAATCAAAGATAGGTGATCAACAGGGCTATGGACTACGCGCCTGGCATATTCATCGCTCAATGATTCCAGGTACGGCGGAAATGAATGGTTATAACGTTAAAAGCGCAGCGGCAATCAGCGCCAGCGCCAAAGCGAATAGCGGCTATTCTACCAATCCCAAGCTTTCTATCTATGATGATCGACGTCAGGAGGAACGTAATCAACTGGAAGCACAGGCAACGCTGTGCATGGAACAATGGGAATCACAATCCTATTACGCACGTGCTGTTAACAGTTATCCCGGTTTACAAGTAGGACATCAGTTCACTCTGAAAGGTCATACCAGCGCCGATGGCCGTTATGCAGTAGGCCGCCAGCAATTAAAAGCGGAGAGCAACCTGGAAGAAGGCGAATTACTGTTTTCGTCTCAAGTGACCTTACTCCCGGCGAATAAAGCATTTCGCCCGCGTCCTTCTGTTACGCGGCCTTACATTGCCGGTGTATTGTCCGCGCTGGTGGTAGGGCCGACGTCAGAAGAGATCCATACTGATGAACAAGGGCGCATCAAAATCCAGTTTCACTGGGATAAAGAACATAAAAAAAATGATGACAGCTCCTGTTGGATACGTGTCAGTCAGTTCTGGAATGGCGCAAAGTTTGGCGCACAATTTGTGCCACGTGTGGGCAATGAAGTATTAGTGAGTTTCATCGATGGCGATCCAGATAGCCCGCTGGTGACAGGAACGGTTTATAACGGGGTGAAGATGCCGCCATTCGCGCTACCGAGACAGAAAACTCAAAGTGGGATTGCGACACGCAGTAGTGCAAAAGGCACGGTGGAGCAAGGACATCAGCTTTGCTTCGAAGATAAAAAAGGCGAAGAATTTATTTTGCTTCACTCACAAAAAGATATGCGCCTGAAAGTGAAAAATGATTTTTCGGCGCAGATCGATCGCAACGTGTTGTGGGAAATTCAGGAAAAGCGCGATACCCAAATTAAAAAGGGCAATGACACGTTAATTCTGAGCGAAGGCGACGCCTTAACTGAGGTAAAAAAAGGTGACAAAAAACAAACTCTGGATCGCGGCAATTTCACCACCACCATCAGCGCAGGCAGTTATGAGTTGTCGGTATCCAGAGGTAACGCCAACATCAATGTGGGTCAGCAATGCACAATTACAGCAAATCAGGGCATTGAACTGAAAGTCGGCGCCAGCAAATTATCGATTACCCAAGCTGGGATCACCATCAAAGCGCCGTCCGTCACCGTAGAAGGCACAGGAAAACTGGCGTTGAAGAGTAGCGGCATGGCGGAGTTAACCGGTACCACAGTAAAAGTAGAAGGCAGTGCGATGGCACAATTAAAAGGCGGCATTGTGCAGGTAGATGCGACCGGCATTGCGATGGTGAAAGGAACTTTGACCAAGATTGGTTAATAGCAGGATCAACGAATAATAAGAGTTTGCAATCATGGTTAAATTACGATACTGCCAGCTTTCGCCACAGGCGGAATTGGCACTACAACAACACGCAGCACATGAACAGAATCTATCAGCGCTTAATAAGGAGATGTTGTGGCAAGACGCGGTGTACTACACCATTTTTATGTTGCCTTACTCCCAGGCTCTGGAGCTGGTACTGACATTTATCTCCTGCATTTACGAACGCGATCTCATGCAAGGACAACGGTCGTTATTGCAACAGGTGCGACGCTGGCGGGTTGATGGCGGTGATCCTTTGCGTCATGAACTGTTCGAACAGGCACAAACAGTTGGGTTCGATAACCCAATTTCATGTCTGGCGCTTTCCGTTTTTTGGAGTGAAGGCAGCATGACCACTCCGGATTTGGAGGCAGTCTATCCACAACCGTGGCAGTCACTGGCGACATTAGCCGATACGTTGTGCCTGATATTGCACCTTTATGGCGAACAACCGGAACGACAAATGCAGTACGTTGAGCAATTTTTTCAACTGGCACACGGTCAACTAAGGCAATTGCCGCCGTCACAGGATCAGGGGCGCAAAAATTATCTGCACCATCAAGCCACATTATCAGGAGAGCAATAATGCCAATGCCAGCAGCCCGCGTGGGTGATATGCATATTTGTCCAATGGTGTCGCCTGCGGTACCTCCAGTGCCACATGTAGGCGGACCGATTATGCCGCCAGGCGTACCGACAGTGCTAATTGGTGGATTGCCAGCGGCAACAATGGGATCAATGTTGGTGTGCGTCGGTCCGCCGGATACGATAGTCATGGGCAGCCCAACGGTATTAATCGGTGGCCGACCTGCGGCCAGACTCGGCGATCTGTGCGCACATGGCGGCACAATTACTACCGGTTACCCATTAGTAATTATCGCTTGAAATGGAAGTCACTGTGAATTTAGCCCAAACAGATATCGCACGTTTTCTACAACCTATTTCTGCTGACAAGCCAGCGGGAGTCGATATCGAATACGAACCTATTTTTGAGCAGATAAACGCCGCGCGCGAAACCGACGATGATTTTCTCCAAGACGACACATGGGGGTACGAAACCCGTCAGGCTGATTGGCTGCGAGTTTCGACCTTGTGTCAGGAAGTGCTGGAAAAACAGAGTAAAGACTTGCAGATAGCTTGTTGGTTAACCCAAGCGCAAGGGGAACTGTATGGCCTGGAAGGTATTAGTAGCGGTATCACATTACTTGCCCGTCTACTGGAAGCCTTTTGGCCGGTACTTTACCCGCCGTTAGATGATACAGAGACAAACAGTGCAGATGCTCGTCTTGGCCGGTTAAGCTGGTTAGATAAGCAATTGGTGAAACAATTGGACAATCTAACACTGACCGATGATGGCAAATTAAGCTTGGGCGTCTGGCAACGGGTGCAATATTTTGAACAACGCGCCGCCGTTAATAGCGAATTACGCAGCGCCTTGATCAGTGATGGTTATTTCGGTATCGCTGAGTGTGACGGCAGTATTCGTGCTACACCAGCCGAACGATTTAACCAACTGCTGGTACAAACTGAACAGGTCAGTAACGCATTGGCAGATCTGCAAAAAATCATGGTGGGGCTACTGCCGGATGCCGGTAACAGCATGAGTAACAGTACGCGGCGGTTGCAAGATCTGCTGACCCTAATCGAACGGTTTCGTGAAATGGTGACACCAGAATTAACTCAGGAATATAGCAGTGAAAATGAGGGAGAAATAACGGCCGGAAAAAATACGCCAAATGGCATAAATACGACCTTTTTAACGGAAGATCGGGCGCACCATGAAATGCGCGCTATCGCCATTAGGCAATTAATCAATATCGCCAATTACTTTCGTCAAAATGAACCTACCAGCCCAGTGCCTTATTTAATCGAACGTGCTGCACGTTGGGCCAATATGGGTATGGCCGAATGGCTGGAAGAAATGATGTCAGAAAATACCTCCGCGCTACAAGAAATTATGCGCGTGATACAAGGACCAGAAATAAACAGAGAGTAAAATGAATAACATAAACTTTTATAGCATCAAATGCCGTTTCTTAATATTGACGGTAATTCTTTTAATAAATGGTTGTAGTCATTCTATTTCCAACGATGAAAAACGCTTACAGGCAATTGAACAAGCCAAACCGGTTTATGCCAGCAATGCCATTCGTCTAAAAATAACCGCAGTTCCGCAACTGAACGTTTTTAATAATATGTCGAACAGTTGCACAGTATTAATTGCTCAAGCGGAGAAACGTGAACAATTAGATAAATTACTGGCTAATCCCGTGTTATTACGCAATTTATTTGCCGGCACCGGTGCAACAGAGCAAATATTACAGTTGGATAATTACGTGATGATGCCGGGGCAATCCGTATCTTTACACATCGATAGAGCGGAACAGGCACGTTATATCGCATTAATTGCCGGTTACTACCCGACGCCAGATAGTACTCATACGCGAGTATTATCACTGCCGCTGCGCCTTGAGCAACACGGTTGGTTGAATAGCTCATGGAGCGCTGAATTTGTTCCCATGCGCATTGATCTGACGCTAGGGCGTTACGCCATTATCCGCAGTGATTTCTCAGCAGGTAACACTGGAGATGAGGTGGTTTTCCCAGGACAAATAGTTTTCCCCGGACAAACGGCAGAATCCGGCAGTGACGAGAGTTTGTTGAGGAAGTAACCCATGTTTGAACATAAACCGATGTATTGGTATTCAGGCTTGTATTTACAACCACAACACTTTCAAGCCCATGAATTGCAACATGAATATTGGCAAGGGCGTTATCAGTTACTGACACAGCCTTATGCTTTTGGTGTGGTGAAACTTGCATTCAATCTGGCCGCACTAAATGACGAAGTGCTGAGCGTCCATCACGCCGCGTTCATTTTTCCCGATGGTTGTTACGTGGATTGTGATGTCAATGGCGTACTCAGTGCCCGATCATTGCGGGATTGCTGGCTGGTACGTGACAAACCGCAACGCATTTATGTTGGTTTGCGTATGTTCAGCCACAATCAGAGTAACGTCACCGGTATCACGGATGCCAACAGTGTCGGTAACATCACCAGCCGTTGGGTAACATGGCCGCAAGAGCAGCGTATGCGAGATGCTTTTGGCGAAGGGCCGGAAGCAGAAGTGCAACAACTGACCTATAACTTACGTTTTTTCTTGCATGATGAGATTGCTCAAGCAACGGGTTATACATTATTACCGGTTGGCCAACTGCACTGCGCCAGTGACGGTATTGCACTGGATAACCGCTATCTACCGCCATGCTTAACGCTCTATGCTGTGCCACAATTGGGCCAACGCATTGATCAACTGTGTCAGGAGTTAACCGGGCGTGTCCATCAATTGGAAGAGTTGAAACGCCCGCAAACGCTAGAAGGGGAAATTTATACCCAGGAAAAAAGCACATTATTGCTGACACTACGAACTCTGGCACGTTATGTCGTACAGTTGCACCATTTTCAGGAAGCGAGAGATATTCACCCGTTACAGATTTTTGGGCTATTACGCCAACTGATCAGCGAGCTTTCCTGTTTTACCGACCGTTGTTCTTTCTTAGGCCAGTGGAACGGGCAAGAAGAAGTACTGGAGAAATATCAGCATTTGGAGCTGGCGCTAACTCTTGATAGTTGTGAACGAACAATTGCTGATTTGCTTAATGCACTGGTGCTGGAACCGAACACCGTAATCCCTCTGCAACAAGAAAGCCACGGTTATTATCATGCAGCCTTCAATACAACAGGCGTCAATGAACAACAACGGCTCTATTTGGTGCTGCGCTCTGACAGCTTTACCCATCGCGAGCGGGAAATTCCTGACGATCGCCTGATTAAACTGGCAGCGGCAGAACAGATCGACAGCATTATTAACCGTGCTTTGCCCGGTGTGCGTCTGTACTACCAGGAAATTGCGCCACATGGTTTGCCCAACCGGACAAATACTCGCTATTTCCGGGTAGAAAACCGCGGGACGTTGTGGCGTCAGGTAGAAGATAGTAAACGTGTAGCGGTGCATTGGGCAGATGCGCCAGACGATTTACAAACAGAAATCGTTATAGTGAGAGCATCATGATGCAGTTGTTGGATTGTTATATTCCAGTATTCACTTGCGTATTGCGCATGATCCAGCAGCAGGTGAATCAAGCGGAAACACTGCGGCAAGCCGTATTAGCTGAATTGACACAAGCACAGAATAGGGCGCGTTTGCAGGGTTATGGGGCGCAAGATATCGAAGAAGCAAATTTCGCCGTGGTAGTTTGGGCAGACGAAGCTATTCTGTGCGCAGGTCAGAAAGAATTAAGTGTTTGGCGCCAATCGTCGTTACAAGCAGAACTTTATGATGCTGAACTGGGTGGGAATACATTTTTTGATCGCCTTGCCGCGTTAGTACCAGATAATTATCAGGTCCGATTAGTCTATGTTTTTTGTCTGCTTGCCGGATTTTATGGTCGTTATGGCAAACGCGATAATTTGGAATTACACAATATTATCCAGCAAGAATTAAATAATCTTCCTGATACGTTGCGTGGTTATCTCTCTTTAGAAAATCACCGATTAATGAATAGACACGATAATAAATTGAAAAATAAGCGCCCCAATAATAAATGGCGCAGAAAATTAATATTATTCATGTCATCTATTATATTAATTTATATTTTCATTACCGTCTATTTATTAAGTATTGGCCGATAAACTCGGAAATTAAACATGAAAAAATTACTTTATGCCATTGGCTGGCTTAGCGTGATGGTTATCCTTTTATTATTCAGTTTAACTATTGCGGTGGCATTCTCATGGCCGACAATAGGTGGCTTGTTATTATTTCTTTGCCTACTCCTGCTGTTATTATTGCTGCGTGGGGCAATTACATTCATGCCGCAAATAATGCATAAACTACGCTGGATAAATAAATTCTGGCGGAAAGGAGATAACCGTCTGGAATATTTACTCTATCAGCACTGGCGGCAGGGAGGATATTTACAAAGTTGGCGTCGATTCCATTCACTGTTACACCGTAACGGACCCGTTCCACCGTGGTTTCTGGTAGTAGGGGAACGGGGCAATGGTAAACAGAAACTGTTAACACACTGCAATGTGGCGCCCATGACAGGGAAAAATCTGCCATCACTGACAGAAAACACCTTCACGTGCCGCTGGTGGTTCTTCCGCCGGGCAATGTACATGGTGGTTTCCGGCCGCTATACCGAAGGTCAATCCCTGTACCGGCAAGCTTGGTTGCGTCTAATACGCTGGATCGCGCAGGTGCGTAAACCTGCTGGCGTACTCGTTTGCTTGTCAGTGGAACAGTTGTTAAACAGCGACAATCGAGCGCTCTATATCGCCGCACGTCAGGTACGTGCGCAGTTAGAGCCATTACAGATACGTCTGGAACGCCGCTTGCCAATCTGGTTGATCCTTACTCATAGTGAAACATTGCCGGGATTTGACCATTGGCGCGCCCAATTGTCAGTAGAACAACGTGCCGAATTGCTAGGCGATTTTATCGGGCATCACACGGTGAGTCATGTCGCCGACGTGCTGGATAAGAGCATGAACACCATCGTTAACACGTTGAAAATGATGCGTCTTAAGTTGCTCAATCAGCAACGGCAGCAACCCAATGCAGAAGTCTTAGCATTACCAGAAACCGTAGCCCAACTGCAACCAGCACTGGCTTGCTACCTGAATGCACTGTTCGACCAAGACCATTATCTGGAGCATGGCCTGCTACGTGGCATGTTTTTTACCGCAGAACATCAAACCGATGGCGTTTTCAGTCACCGTTTGTTGGGGGAATCTCTGCCTGATCAAGTTCAACATAGTCAAGATCAACGTAGTGATAACGTATTACTGACCGGCTGGCGGACATTGACCAAACGCGTATTGGTTAGCCTATTGATTTTGATGCTGGTATGCGGCGCAGGCAACGCGTTGATGACGACTTGGCGTGGTGTTACGCAACTTGAAAATATCCATGAAGTAGATCCCCTTGAGCGGAGTTACTTACGTTATCGACAAGTTGAGCTCTGGTTGCAGGAAACCCTGTCGCCTCTGCTTTTTTATCCAGTCAGCCATACGATGGAACAACGGACGGCCCAAGAGTACCAACAACAAGCACCTGTTGACGCATTCAACCCAGAATCGGTAGCGACACATTTGCTAGCACGTTTCCGTAGTGCTGGGGCACTGCAAAAACAACAGTTGGCTTTACACTGGGCACGCTTTATTAACACTGAACAGGCAATGGCGCATGGCGCAACGCTGGAAACTTTACAGCATATGCCGGCTTATTCAGCTTCGCTGTTAAGTGGTGGAAACGATCCTCTATCAGCAGAACAGCGCGTCGCACTCCGTCTGGCGCAATATCGCCAAGGCAACGCACAGCAAGAATTCGATCAGTGGCGAAATGTATTGCAGACACTCTTGGAAGATAGCAATAACTGGCAATGGCTGTTAGCCGATGAACAACCGGCAGGAACACGTTCGCTGACACTGGCTGATTTCTGGCCGCTCGCCAACGATGATACGGCCACAATTAACGCACGTATCCGTGGTGTTTATACCCAAACTGGTGAACAAGATATTCAGGCAACCTTGGGAGAACTGGCACAAGCTCTTAACAACTCGGAATTTTTTGTTCCTTTACAGCGCTCATTCTATCAACAGTATCAAAATCAGCGCCAATCAGAGTGGTTAGCATTTGCTCAGGCTATGCCTCAAGGAGAAACATTAGTACGAGGCAAGAAAAACTGGCAAGCACTGATATTAGCAACGGGTCAATATGACAGCCCCTATATCACCTTTCTGACGCAGTTAGAACGTGATTTATCCACGGTAGAAAAGGCGGATCAGCAACCTTGGTTACAGGCACAGCAGCGCTTATGGCAACTGCATGGTTACGTGCAAAAAAGTAATGTGATGCAACGGGTCTCGCTAGGGAACCTCTCTTTGCGCCAGCGCATCATGTCATGGCTTGGTATTTCACCGCAGATCTCGGTACGACTGGATGACACTGCGCTGACGCGCTATCGCGCCTACCGGCAAGCAGTGCAGTTAAATAGCCAACGCGAGTTGCTTAGTGATATGGAAACCGAGGTATTGGTTAAAAATGCGCTAGGTAATGAGAAAGGAGAGTTGAATGATAACGGTTTACGCGCATTGTTTAACCGTTTCACTCTGTGGCGCCATGAGACCGAAAGCAAACAAGAAGCAGGAGTAAATGAAACTTTATGGCGACTTTATCAGGGCGATGCGCATCTGGTACTGCGTTACGCCTTCTTAAGTGCCGCCAGCCGCTTGCAAACCCAGTGGGAAAGCAAAGTGATTTGGCCGATGGAAAAATTGAGCAGACAAGAACTGTTTGATGGCCGGGAATTGAACGCGCGTTTGTATGAATACAGTAACGCATTTGTACGGGATACCGCAGAGTATGCGTTGGATATTCGTCCAGAAGGGATTAAGCCTCAGGAAATAGAAGATGTGCTCTTTCCGTTTAGCGACGATTTCATTTTCTACATCAACAACCTCATCCAACCGAATGACCTGCTTTCAGCGACATCGGATATTCGCCGTCGCCTGCAAGAGAAACTCGCCTTACTGGAAAGCGAGCAGCAACTGGCAACGGCACAACAGGAACCGGAACAAGAACAGAAGCCATCGGCGGAAGTCACGATTGTCAGTCAACCAGCGACGGCTAACCAAGGGGCAAAGGTGTTGCCAGTGGGCAGTTCAGTGACGTTGAGTTGTGATGACGGCGTACAGCAGCTTAAGAGTATGAATTTCAATGACAGCATGACGCTGCATTGGAGCCCAGGAACATGCAGTAAAGTACAAATTGATGTCTATTTTCCTCGCTTTACATTAAGCAAAAGTTACGTTGGCCCCGATGGTTTGCTGAAATTTATGCACGCTTTTTCCCGTGGCGAATTGACACTGGCAGCACAAGCGTTCCCACAGCGGCGCGATGAATTAAGCGCACTGGGTATCAATAACATCACTGTGCGCTATCAGGTCAGCGGAAGCAAAGCTGTTGCAACACTCTATCAGCAGTGGCAACAACATCAGCAACAACAAACGGCGTTATTGGAACAACGCAACCGACTGGATAGCCAGTTGTTAAATCTAAGTGAACCAACAGTGGCAAAAGGAATCCTCTCTACTTTGCCATCACAGATCACCACCCATTGGAACGAATTAAGGAAACCTAAAAGTGAGTAATTATCTTAAACAGATCGTTAGTAAATTAACGGTAGAAGCGCGTCAGTGCCTTGATGAAGCCGCTAATCTGGCGGTACGGCGCACCCATCATGAAGTGGAAATTGAACATCTGCTATTGGCTTTGTTTGAAAAACAGTTGCCGACGATGCAACAAGTGTGTCACCACGGTGGTATTGATGCCATGACGTTGCTGAATGCCTGCCAGAGATCGCTGGCATTATTACGCAGTGGTAACCATCGTCCGCCGGTACTGGCTACCAGCTTGACTGAATGGATGGAACAGACCTGGATGTACACCAGTACTCACTGGGGAGCATCACAGATTACCGCTCGGGCATTGATGGTGGCGCTGATCATGAATCCGTCACTGCACCATTCACTTACCTCGGAGTTACAGCAAGCGTTACAGGGTAACACCGACGAAATAGAACAGTGGTTGCGTACACAGATACATACGGAACCGCAACACATTACGACGCCTGTCGGGGATAACACTCAATCCGCACTGGCACAATACACGCATCACCTGACACAAGCAGCACGTGACAACAAACTGGACCCGGTTTTAGGACGTGAACGAGAAATTCGTCAATTAATTGATGTGCTATTACGCCGTCGCCAAAACAATCCATTATTAACTGGTGAAGCGGGTGTCGGCAAAACTGCGCTGATCGAAGGACTTGCTCAGCGGATCATTGAAGGCCGTGTACCGAAAGTTTTGGCACAGGTTGAATTATTTACGCTGGATATGGGGCTGTTACAAGCGGGCGCCAGCGTAAAAGGCGAGTTTGAAAGCCGCTTGCAAAAATTATTGGATGAGGTGAAGAGGTATCCTACACCAGTGATTCTGTTTATCGATGAAGCGCATACACTGATTGGCGCAGGCGGCCAAGCCGGGCAAAATGATGCGGCCAATCTGTTGAAACCCGCGTTGGCTCGGGGTGAATTACGGACAATTGCGGCAACCACCTGGTCTGAATATAAGAAGTACTTTGAAAAAGATGCAGCGTTAGCCCGCCGTTTCCAAGTGATCAAAGTTGAAGAACCTTCGCTAGAACTGGCAATCGCTATGTTGCGTGCTATGACACCAGCAATGGAAAAACATCACGGCGTCAAAGTACTTGCAGAGGCGGTCACAGAAGCGGTTACGTTAGCCAATCGTTATATCACTGGACGTCAGTTACCGGATAAATCGGTTAGCCTGTTAGATAGCGCCTGCGCCCGCGTTGCAGTTTCACAAACGGATGAACCAGCGCCGATTGAAGATCTGCGTGCCATGCTGGCAAACATTGCTACCGAACAAGAAGCATTATTGCGTGAAGGCGGTCATGAAACCCAGTTACAGAAATTGGCGCAGCGTCAGGCTGAATTGCAAGCATCACTGGCAAAAATTTTGCCGGAATATCATGCTCAACGTCAGTTGGTGAATGACATTCTTGCCTGTGAAGAACATGACGAGCGGCTGCCTGTATTACGTGCAGAACTGCATCAGCGCCACCATCAGCATGCTTATGTGTTTGACTGTGTTGATGCCGCCTGTGTCGCAGACATTGTTGCTGGTTGGACAGGAATCCCCCTTGGCCGGATGGTAGAAAATGAACGTGATGTGTTGCGTCAGTTAGAGACCCGCCTCGGCCAACGGGTCATGGGGCAAGATCATGCTCTCAACCAGATAGCGCGTCAAATTCGGATTGCTAAAGCGCAACTGGCCGATCCGGTCAAACCTACCGGAGTATTTATGCTCGCAGGGCCTTCTGGTGTAGGAAAAACCGAGACTGCCTTAGCATTGGCTCATGAGTTGTATGGCGGTGAGCATCATCTGATCACAATTAACATGTCGGAATATCAGGAAGCCCATTCGGTTTCCGGCCTGAAAGGTTCTCCTCCAGGCTACGTCGGCTATGGACAAGGTGGTGTATTGACCGAAGCGGTTCGGCGTCAACCTTACAGCGTAGTGTTACTTGATGAAGTGGAGAAAGCGCACCCCGATGTGCTGGAGTTGTTCTTTCAGGTGTTCGATAAAGGCATGATGGAAGATGCCGAAGGGCAACAGATTAACTTTCGCAATACGCTAATTATCCTGACCACGAATGCGGCATCAGATTTAGTGATGCGGGCGGCAATGCACGGAGTAAAAGAGCAGGGGGAAAATCGCCCGGCGAGCCTGGAAGATATTCAGGAGATTATCCGGCCAGAACTGCAACGTATTTTTACACCGGCATTTTTAGGTCGTTTGCAGGTTATTCCTTATCTGCCGGTACATGGAGAAGTTCTGCATGCCATTGTGCGTCATAAACTGAATAAAGTTGTCGCACGCTATCGTCAATCAACCCAATGTGAGTTGCACTACAACGACACGCTGGTGGATTTTATCGCTGAAAGGTGCCAGATCGCGGAAAGTGGCGCCCGTGAAATTGATAACCTGTTGACACAGTTTGTCCTGCCGCTGTTATCAGATCAATTGCTGCTAGGGAATGCGCCCGTCAATCAGGATGTCTGGATGGATGTTATAGACGGTCAAATGCAATTACGATCAGACCAAAAGAAACTGTCACCTTCTAATATTATCAACTAAGGGTAGTAAACGTTTATCTCTGCTATTATTATCTTACATAGATGTAACATCAGTGTTACGGAATAGATCCCGATGAAAATGAAAAAGATAGTGATCTTCTGGTTTATTTTTACATTGGTCAATTTCACGCTGGCACTGTTAAGCCTACAGGTACGGGATGTGTGGAGCCTGTCGTCACTAGTGTGGTTTCCGGCTGGCTTGTTACAAGGCATATTTTGCGCCAGGGCGCCACGGTACTGGCCTGTCTGGTTAATAACGGGCGCCTTGATTTCGCTGACTGCCAGTCAGTGGTATGGAAGACCAGTAAACGTATCGCTGATCTTTTCCTGCATCAATGTGATGATGCTGGTGGTAACCGCGCTGATCTGGCAGTTTTTTTACGGTGTCATGCGTGCCCCAAAGCGGGCAAGGGACATCATTAGCCTGACTATACTCTGTTCGTTAAGTGGCATCATTGAGCGATTTATCGCAAAGTGGATACTTCATCTCTTTGGTTATCCTACCGACATATCGGTTTCACTACCGATTGTCGTAGGCTCAGTGTTGAGTTATCTGCCATTTACGCTGTTTGTTATCTCCTGTATCACCTATGAGAAAAGTAGGGTTGAAAACTGGAAAGTCTACGGTTTATGGCTGGCGGCTCTACTTGCCATGACAGCATTGTTCATCAGTCCGCCCCCGGAAGCTGGGAAAATACACTGGCAAGGGATCGCGCTGCTGTTTTCCCTTAGTTTGCCGATGCTGCTGGCACTCAGCGGTAATCTGCTGGTATTAAGCAGCTTTTTATCCCTGTGTACGGTGGGGATCGTGAGTGCCACCATTTTTGGTCTCGGGCCATTCTCATCCCCGTTAACCAATCTCCAACAAAATGTGCAGATAGCGGCCTGGTACAGTACAGCGTTGACCCTGCCCGCGTTATTATGCTGTAGCTGTTTATCTAACATAATCAATGCATTACATCGCCGTAAAGCGCATCTTCTGTTAATGAGAGCCATGCTGGATCAAGAACAGGTGAACTGCTTTCGGTTAAGCGCCAAAGGACATCTGTACTGGCATCATAATGGTTTTGCCTGGATGCGGTGCGGAAAAGCGCCTGCTTCCTGGTCGCAATTGATGGCTTGGGTACATCAGGAAGATCGGCATAAAATCGAACAGCTTAAAAATTCAGTCTCGCAAATACCGCAGACACTAAAAGTTCGGATTGCCGATGGCAAAGGCGAATTTAACCTGATCATTATCGCTTTAATCGTCCATGTGGGAGAAGATGCCGGTTTTATTGAAGGAACAATACGTGAAATAGCACATAAAAAAAGTAAAGTAGAAAATAATCTGGAGAAATAACTTATGCCCAGACGAGTCATTATTGCCGACGATCATCCGGTATTTTTATTAGGACTACGCACGATACTGTCAACATTGCCGGAAAATTACCAGATTGTGGGGGAAGCTCATGATGTCGCCACGCTTTTCTCTCTACTGGAAGAAAAAGAAACGGATATGCTGATTACAGATTTCATTATGCCGGGTAATAACCAAAGCGACGGTCTGAGGATGATTAGCCGAATACGGGAACAATATCCAAACCTGCCTATTGTGGTCATTACCATGATCAGTGACCGAAAAATCATTGCTTCATTGATTGACTACAGAGTGAAAGCCATTCTGAACAAAAACAGCTTATCCCATGAGCTGGTCAAAGGGTTGTACAGCACAACCGGGCGTTATGAACCGTATTTAAGTGAACAATTTCTCGAATCACCGTGCGAGGAAGTGGTAAAAACACTCACCAGCAAAGAGTTGGAAGTCATTAAATTGTTGGGCCAAGGGTTGAGTGTGAATGATATTGCTGCGCGTTTATACCGTACCAAGCAGACGATCAGCGCACAAAAAATCAGCGCAATGAAAAAACTCGGGTTAGATAATGAAGCCGAACTTTATAATTATTTGCATCAGATTGGACTGGGGCTATAAGCCATGAAGTACTGGCGCAAAGAATGGCGATGGTTTGCCCTATTGGTATTGCTGTTACCGCTATCTGGCTGGAGTCTCAACCTGTTTGAATACCGCAATGCGCAAAAGCTGCCTGCAAATGGACTACCGGTGGAGTTTTATTCAAACATCACGCAAGAATCGCAGGAATTTTTGCCTTTTCCCATCAAAGAACAAGCGGTTCTTCCCTTACGATTTCCAACATTAAAAGTCGGCATTCTCTGTTGTATCGGCGCCCCATTGGTGATTCATCGTTGGGACGGCAAGTTGGAAGGGATTTATGCGGATTATCTGCGCTTGATTGAAACTGAACTAAAAAGGCCAGTGGAGGTACGGCTGTTTGGCAACTGGGAATCCGGTTATAAAGCGTTGCAACGTGGAGATATCCAACTGTTATCGAATTCCGCCTCATCACAATCAGGAAATGGAGCAAATGACACTTACCCGATTCTGGTGCAACCACTTGCCTTAATTATGCGCAAAGAACAAGTGAATATGCCATTTGCCAAAATGAATATTATGGCGGCGCCAGGCAGTGATCCGGATGTGATTAAGCAATTACGTAAACATTACCGCACTATTTCAGTGGCGAAAAATCAGCAAGAGGGGATACAGGCCGTTGTGGATGGTGAAACAGATGCCTATCTGGATGGACAAAGCCAGATTGCCTATTTACTGGCTTTTCGTCCGTTTACCGGATTGACTTACCGCCGGGATATTTCACTCGGGGAACGATATGATTTTCTTGGTCACAGCGGTGATGGCATGGTTGAAGCGGTAAATCTGATTCTGACATCCATTCCTCATGCCATCAGAAATAAAGTTTATGAACGTTGGATTTCTGGACTGGCGTTGGGCAACAATAACGATGCCGCAATCTTTTCAGCTCAGGAAAAAGCCTGGATTAAAAAAAATCCTGTCGTTAATGTGGCACTGAATCGCAATGCGCCACCTTATTCCTTTCTGGATAAAAACGATCAAATCACCGGACTGGATGTGGACATTTTACGTTTACTGGGAGAAAAAAGCGGCATCACCTTTAACTTCATGCCAACAGATGGCGCAATAGGCATTAAAAAACTGTTGGAAAATGGCGCAGCGCAAATGTCCTCCATGCTCAACACGCCCGAACGTAGCCGTTGGCTCTCTTTCAGTCATCCCTATGGTACCGTGGAATGGGTAATGATCACACGCAATGAGCGCAATGCGCCTTATGAGTTTGAACAACTTAAACACCATCGGGTGGCGATTCAGCGCGGCAACGCACTTTTATCACTATTAAAACAGTACCCAGATATTTTTATCATCGAAGTTGATAGCGTGACACAAGGTATTGATATGGTGCTGGCCGGAGCGGCAGATGCCACTTTTGATAGCCTGATCAGTGCTGATTACCTACAAGCAAGCCGCTACGGCGCCAATATTTCTATTCAATTCTTTAAAGGCTCGTTGCAACCGGAACAATACGCCATCATACCGGCCTATCCTCAACTGGTGGACATCTTAAATAAAAGCATTGATGCACTGCCGCCAAATGAACTGCGAGTATTACGGTTGAAGTGGTTATCTATGGCGAATGTCACGCCTTATAACGACAATAAAATCTCTCCTTGGGTGAAACTGTGGGGAGGGGCGTTACTTGTGATTGCGTTAAGTTCAATTTTTTGGGGCAGTTATCTCGCACATCAAATCAGACGACGTAAGACCGCAGAAAGCAACTTACAAGATTTACTGGCTTATTGGGAAACGCTGTTTAATAACATGCCTACGCCAATGTTTGTCTGCGATCCGACGATGTGCATCACAGCGGCTAACCTCTATTTCCGGCATGAAATGGGCACTGTCGGATCTGAAGTGATTGGCCGTAGTCTTTTTTCCCTATGCTTTTTAAAACCGGCCGATGAGCAAGAAATCAGTCTAATTTTTCTACGCTGTTTGGAAGGGGCACCGGTGCATTTCTCTGATCGCAACATTGTTATTCAGGGGCAGGACAAAGATGTTTATTTGTGGCTCGAAAGTTATAGCAATACCGAAGGCGTTGTTCAGGGAATCATTGGCGGTTGGTTTGATGTGACCGAACGTAAATTGCTGGCGCAGGAACTACGCCAGGAACGTGATAAGGCGGAACTCGCCAGCTTGGAGAAATCAGATTTTCTGGCCCACATGAGCCATGAGATCCGCACCCCGCTGCAAGCCATTATCGGTATTCTTGATCTGGAGGTAAAACAGCAAACTCAGCCATCCACGCCATTACATATCGCCTGGCAGGCGGCAATATCTTTGCAGGGAATCATCGGTGATGTACTGGATTTCTCTAAGATAGAATCTGGACGTATGGTGCTGAATCTCAAGTCGGAATCATTGCAAGCGATTCTGGAAAGTTGTGTGGCGACTTTTCGCCATCGAGCAAAAGAAAAAGAATTACTTTTCACCTATCAATTTGATTTTCCGTCTGAGTATTATCATCTACTGGATGCGACACGCGTAACCCAAGTCATCAATAACTTGTTGGGCAATGCCATTAAATTTACCGAACAGGGCAGTGTACAGATCAGCGCCAGCTATCAACCTCTTCCAAAAAGTCAGCAAGATGAAATTACGCTGGTGGTTACTGATACTGGTTGCGGCATCCCGGAAACCATGTATGAAGCGGTTTTGCTGCCCTATGTACAGGTGACGCAAAATAATGGCGGTAAAACCGGTACGGGGTTGGGATTACCTATTTCTGTACAGTTAGTTGAATTAATGGGCGGTAGTTTGAAAATCACGGGTGCGCCCAGTGGCGGCGCACAGGTTACTGTAGTGTTACCGCTTACACGTACTGTTATTGAAAAGCAGGCGATAAGTGAAAAAACCGCAGACACTGAGACGGAAATTCATGAATCTTTGAATATCTTAGTGGTTGATGATCTACCTGCCAATTTACAGGTATTGTCATTACAGTTAGCGCCATCGGGCCATCGTATTGAGCTAGCTGAAAGCGGCGAACAGGCCATGAATCTGGTGGACGAGGGTTATTTCGATATCGTGCTGACAGATTGCCAGATGCCGGTAATGAACGGTTACGAACTGGCCCAATTGCTGAGAAAACATGAGCGATTACGGCAACTACCGCCATTTATTATTCTGGGATGTACCGCGAACGCATTTTCTACCGAACAGACTCGTTGTTTGGAAGCCGGAATGAATGGGGTATTAACCAAGCCATTGGTGCAAAGCAAATTGCTGGCAGAAATTACCCGTTATTACCGGCAAATCAATGACAAAACAACGTTAAAATTCGATGAAATTCAAGCGCTGGCTCAACAAGATGTAGCGGTAGAGCGCCAGTTACTTAGTGCAATACAGCAAGGGATGTTCGAAGACATTGCAGAATTGCAACAGCAGGAAAACCAACAATGCCATGAAAAAGTTGTGCATCACGCTCACCGTATGAAAGGCGCTTTTGCGCTGATGCAATATCAGCAAGGAATACGTGTCTGCCTGCGAATTGAAAAAAGTGAACATTGTGATGTGAAAACAATAGCCGTCTTATTAACTCGTGCGGAATATTTCCAACAGCAAATTAAGCAGAAATTGGGGAAATTGCATAGTTAGAAATCAAATGAAACGACACAGAAAAACCTTAGCTTGAAAATATAAATGCAATTTTTGTCATCGTAGAAATTGGCAAAAACACCATTTTGACGTACATTGCTCTCATATTATCTAACGGGTATACATCTAAGGAAGGTATTTTCTATGAATACAGCCACAGGTTAAATCGGTTCGCTTCAATAAAAAGCTGGCAGATGCCTTCGAAGAACATAATCAACGTGTGACCAATAAACAACCGATAATTATTTAAATCTATTATTAGGACAAAATCATTGAGGATTTTTTATGCATGCTTTATATTTTTTCCCTATTTTCTTATTTTTATCTTCTTGTTCAATAAATCTCCCACCTTATGAACGGGAAGCCCGACATTATGTTTATCGCTCTAATGATGATTTTGACCCTAATTTTGAAACACATGTAAATAATTCTATTAA
This sequence comes from Photorhabdus sp. P32, assembly GCF_038085095.1. Lineage (NCBI taxonomy): Bacteria > Pseudomonadati > Pseudomonadota > Gammaproteobacteria > Enterobacterales > Morganellaceae > Photorhabdus > Photorhabdus sp. P32. The sequence continues at coordinate 70,424 of NZ_JAZGJN010000279.1, forward strand.
GCTTATGACGCCATTCTTTGAACAATTTTATCGAGAAGGAGTTAAGGATAGAATGAATAACATCAGTTCACATGAATTTGAGCAAAAAATTAATTATTTTAAGAGTGATAATTTAATTCAAGAAATCGGCATGTCCGAAATATTCATTTCACCCAAAATACACAAAAAAGAAATCAACAATAGTCAAATTTCAAATAAGAAGAAAAAAGCATTAATTAACGGAATCATCAATTCTTACGAGGCCGGTTACTATGGCAAGTAAGAAATATTAACTCATGTAGGACTTCACAATCGAAGTCCTTTAGTTGCTATTTAAAGATATGGGTAAGCAAAATTTCTAGTATTGCGATAAACAACATGCTGCATCTCAGAACACCCTATGCTATTCTTTCATGTGAAATCATAACGTCCCCAAAATGACACATTAAAACTATTATTAGCTATAATGGATAATTATTATAACATTATCAACTGAGTTGATATGAATTGCGTTGCTAATTCACTTAATAGACATAGATTTATATACAGTTTATATTATATCTTTCCATCCGTATTTAGGCTAAAACAAGACTGTCATTTAAACCTTCGTTTAACTGACACATCAAAAGTGAGAAAAAAGGTTTATGGCGCAAAAAATTGATGTTCGGGGTATAAAAGTCTCTGTTTTTTCCGACAAACAAGACTATATACCCAATAGATTTCAAGATGCATCGCGACGGCAAGGGAGCGAATCCCCGGGAACATAGATAACTATGTGACCGGGGTGAGTGAGTGCAGCCAACAAAGAGGCAACTTGAAAGATGACGGGTATATATCGCTATCTGACATCGCTAAGTACAAAGATGGCAACCGCAGTGATTACATTCTGCAAAACTGGATGAGAAACCGCAGTACCATTGAGTTTATCGGTTTGTGGGAACAGCTATATAATCCCGATTTTAATTCCATCGAATTCGATGGAATTAAGCAAGAGGATATGAAGACGGACGTTCTTTTGAACTCACAAAATCTCAGATTCGCCTAGCACACGCTTCCATGAAAAGTAGAAATTGTAGCGGAATCAATACATCTAATCCAAAGGACATACCCGAATAATATGACCATCGGGATCTTCAACGAGGAAAGTACGACCAAAGATTTCAGTATGGGGTTCCTTCACAATCTTGATATCGGGTTTCTTCTGCCATTCTTCAAATAAGCGATCTACATCTTCTCCAGATGGCAACATAATACCGATCTCAGAAAACCGAGGAGTAGAGGCATCTGGCGTTGTTCCGCCTGACCAAATAGCGAATAGCGCTTCACCGCCGGCGGCAAATGCCACATAACGAGGGCTCGAAAACACCGGTTCAGAATTAAAAAGTGTCTTGTAAAAGGCTGTTGAACGTTCAATATCAGATACGTAAACAAGTTGAAGATTAGACTTAGGAGATAATGTCATCATGTAATTCTCATCTAATTTAGATTCAATAAGAGAGTAAAAGCAAATCAATATGTAACATTTGTTACCATATTGCGCTTGTATCATAGTAATATAACTTTAACAGGCTGTATATACATACATATGTAAAGTGATGTGAAAATTCTGGACGATGAAGATGTGTTTAAGAATCTTGTGGAGATAATTTGTATTAGATGAAATTGAAGTATGGAGGCATGAGAGTTGCCTCTTGTGTCTTGGTATTTAAGGATTCGACATCCATATCAAAACCGGTGACTCTCAACCTTTTACCAAAAAGATCTTCCATTCGTACATTCAGGCAGCCTTGGGGTCATTATTAACGTGGGTCAGACGGTATTCGGTTTTTTCACCCGTTTCTACCAGGACGACTTCTATCATCCAATCACCATCCTCTAACGGACGGAGCAATTTTCCTACTTCATATTTTGGCCCAAACACACCAAAGCTTTTTATCGTGCCAACAGGTACAAATGGTGTCGTTATCATGACCGTTCCTCATTATTGAAATCCATTGATAGTGTAGTATTTTGAGAATATTGTTTCAAGAACGACTTTCGGGAATGCTAACCCCTTGATATTGTGTACTGTAAATTGGCAGTATAGAGCTTTCTCATAATTAAGTACTATTTTAGCTAATTTATCTGTTCCCAATACGAAACCTGTTAGCCAATAATTAATTTAACCATAAATATAACGATTAATAAGATTTTCGAGTAATTCCTGTTGTCCACTTCGATGTTTAGGTTCCTGAACCAATATTTCTGCATAGTGTGCTACTTCATCAAGTGTCATTTTTCCTTCAAGAATATTTCTACCTAATTCACTATTCCAACCAGAATAACGTTGAGCGACATATTCATCTAATTTACCGTCTACTAATATTTTCACCGCACTCTTTAATGATAAAGCCATAGTATCAATGGCGCCGATATGTCCATAAAACAGATCATCAATATCAATGCTTTGACGGCGAACTTTTGCATCGAAATTTAAACCACCCGTTGTAAAACCACCGGCTTTTAAGATTTCATACATTACCAGTGAATTTTCCTCGACACTATTTGGAAATTGATCTGTATCCCAGCCAAGTTGAGCATCCCCACGATTCGCATCAATAGAACCAAATATCCCCAATGCAATCGCTGTGGCAACTTCATGTTGAAATGAGTGTCCAGCTAATGTGGCATGGTTAGCTTCAATATTCACCTTAATTTCATTTTCTAAACCAAACTGCTTTAAGAAACCATAAACGGTAGCTACATCATAATCATATTGGTGTTTAGTCGGCTCCTGAGGTTTAGGTTCAACTAATAATGTTCCCTGAAAACCAATTTTATATTTATAATCCACAACCATTTGCATAAAACGGCCGATTTGTTCTCTTTCTTGACGTAAATCTGTATTGAGCAAACTTTCATAGCCTTCACGTCCGCCCCACAGTACATAATTTTCACCACCCAGTTTTTTAGTCATTTGCATCACCTGACATACCTGTGCTGATGCATAAGCGAAAATATTAAGATCTGGATTAGTTGACGCACCAGCAGCATAACGAGGATGAGTAAAACAGTTTGCCGTTCCCCATAACAATTTAACGCCAGTCTCTGCTTGTTTATCTGCAAGAATATCGGACATGACGTCCAAATTATAAATATATTCTTTTAAGCAACAACCTTCAGGGGCAACATCAATATCATGGAAACAATAAAAAGGAATATTGAGCTTGTAGAAAAACTCAAAAGCAACATCAGCTTTAAGCTTAGCCAATTCTAAGGCATCGCCTCCTGTTTGCCAAAAACGCTCAAATGCCCCAGAACCAAACATATCCGTACCATTCCAACAGAAACTGTGCCAATAGCAGACGGCAAAACGCAGATGATCTTTCATCTTTTTGCCTAAAATAATCTCTTCTGGGTTGTAATGACGGAAAGCCAATGGATTATTACTTTGCCGACCTTCGTAACTAATTCTATTTATTCCCTCAAAATATTGCTGCATATCTGCCTCTATCTAATAGGTATATGTGTATATAAAATTTTGTTCATCAATGTCGCTATTTTCAATTGCGTTATTTTATTTCTTCATTAAGATTATTGTTAATTGTGTGATTTATCTCATAATTTATCATTAATTTAACCCTGAAAATAAAAAAATAATTATGATTAAGATTGTATATACCCAATGGATTTCAAGATGCATCGCGACGGCAAAGGAGCGAATCCCCGGGAACATAGATAACTATGTGACCGAGGTGAGTGAGTGCAGCCAACAAAGAGGCAACTTGAAAGATGACGGGTATAAATCAATAAGGAAATAAATGATGAATAGACGATACCATATAACACTATTATTTAACGCCAATAAAGCCTATGATCGTCAGGTGATAGAAGGAATAGGTGAATATTTACAGGCATTTAAATGTAATTGGGATATCTTCATTGAAGAAGATTTCACCGCGAAATTAAATAGTCTAGAAACCTTGCAGAGTGACGGAATTATTGCTGATTTTGATGATATAGAAATTCAACGTTTTTTTAGCCAGTTAGATATTCCTGTTATTGGTGTCGGCGGCTCTTATCACCTGGAAAGTCATTATCCTGCGGCTCATTATATTGCAACAAATAACTTTGCTTTAATAGAAAGTGCATTTAATCATTTAAAAGATAAAGGTATTAAACGCTTCGCATTTTATGGTTTACCCCAGACGAGTGGTAAACGATGGGCAATAGAACGTGAATATGCTTTCCAGCAATTAGTCGAAAAAGAAAAATACCAAGGTGTGGTGTATCAAGGAATGGAGACAACGCCGGAAAACTGGTTTTACGCACAAAATAAATTAAAAGATTGGCTCCAAACTTTATCCCCAAATACCGGCATTATTGCGGTAACGGATGCCAGAGCTCGACATATTTTAGCCGCATGTGAACATCTCAATATCCCTATTCCAGATAAACTCTGTGTTATCGGTATATACCCGTGCTCATTGAAACTGCTTGATTTTCGCCCAAATGAGGTTCATGGTATCCGTCATGAAAATATTCATTACCGATGAACAAAAAGCCGAACTTGAACACCTCCATCACACTTGCCGTGATAAGCGGGAGTGTGATCGCATCAAAGCGGTCCTGCTGGCCTCTGAGGGCTGGAGTTCTGTCATGATCGCTCAGGCCCTGCGCCTGCATGAAATGAACGTTAAAA